>JBPCNJ010000261.1:0-12462 GCA_051001375.1 Gemmatimonadaceae bacterium | reverse complement strand
GAATACTGCCGAACACGATGACCAGACCAATGATTACGAACACGCGTATCTTTCCCGACTGGTTTCAGTCAACGCGTGGCTGGCCCATGTTCTTCCGACGGTTCCCATGCGAGACAGTATCGGCGATCCGATGGCAAAACTCGATTTGGGCGCGGATGCGCCGCGCCGGAATGGCTGGCCGGATGTCCTCGACAAGCTCATTCTGGGAGTTACGCACCAGATCAGTAACAGAGTGGCGACGCTCGCCGGCGTGTCGGATATTCTGGCGGGTGATCCTGCCGTTCCGCCGATTCTCCGCGCTCTCTCGGACGAGGTTCCAAAGCTGGAGGAGAGCATCCGTCTGCTACGCCTCCTGGCAGCTCCGGAGCACGAAGCAGAGGAGGCCCTCGAAGCGCACCGCCTGGTCGATGACGCGATTGCTCTGGCCCGTCTGCACCCCGACGCACAGGACGTCGACTACATCGTAGAAAGTGGTCGCGATACGCCGCCAGTTCTGGCGCGTCCCGTCGCGCTCACGCACGAGCTTCTTGTCGCGCTGGTCTCAGCCGCGGCCGATGGAGTTAACGGAGGCGCTGTGACAGTGAACTGTCGTGTGGTTGGCGCCGACCTGGTCATATCAGCCGGAGCACACGAAGTTGCTGCACGACTGCTTACCGCGGCGCGCGCTGGCGAGTCAGATACGTCGTCTCCGAGCTAGTCAAACCGTGGCGGTCGTCCACTTTGAAATCGGCGAAACGACACTCCTGATCAAGGTACGGCAGTTCCACGGCGAAGCCGATCACTGATTCCAGGACTGCCGAGCGTGCCAGTCGCCGCCTCGGCTATCGAGCGTGACTTCCTGCAGTGCAGTCGTCAGACGTTGCGGGCCGTGCTCTCAACTCGCTCGTCGACGCGCGATAATTTCTCGCACCGTCGGGACGAGCTCCGCAGGCACTTCCATCGCCGTGTGCGTCGTGGATTGATAGGCGGCCTCACCCTCCGCTATCGCCTCGTCCGGCGCTTGCGTCTCGTAGTGTTCAAGCACCCGGCGCACGCGCGCCTCATCCCACCCGTCGCGGTAGCGTGATTGCGTCATAGCTGATTCTTACGGCGACGCCGGAGGGCGCGCAGGGGTTTGGAGCCGAGGTCGAATGCTGTGATCACGAACACCGACTCCGGCTCTGGATCCGGCAAGTGTACTACCCGGAGATACCGCCCACCGCTTTCTGGATCTACGTAGAAGCGGAGGTTCACGCGGTGGGCCAGGGAGTACGGGGCGACACTTCGGAGTCCAGCGGGTGGGCGACGTTACAGGTAATGTCGCGCATAGCGCTCAAGCTCACATGTAAGCGAGCTGCATCAAAGCGCAGCTAGCCCTGCGCAATCTCTAAATCGCTTCATGCGGCTCGAGCCCCTGCGTGTATGAAGCGGCGAGCCGTCTAAGCTAACACGAGCGGCGGCTGATACCACGGAGCATCCAGCATCTACTTCATCCGGTCGTCAGGTTGCGGCTGCGTAGGACATCATCACACCCCTGGACGGCAGCCTGGTCGCACCGCATACTCAGGCAACCGCGTCTGGACGAGCGAACCACACAGGAGACCATAGTGGCGTCCCAAAAAGTGTGCATCATCGGCGGTGGTGTCGCGGGCGTGGGGCTGTGGTGGACGCTTGCGCAGCCCGACCAACCCGGCGCCGAGTGGGATGTGACGATCATCCACGACGGCGCCGAGTTTGGCGGTCACGCCCTCACCGTTCCGGTGCGACACAACGGGCAGACGACGCTGGTTGACACCGGCGTCCAGTTCTTCATCCCGCTGTTCTATCCGAATGTCGATGTCGTCGTGAACCGTCAGGACATCGCTCCGCAGGTGCCAGTGGTAACGTACGACAGCCTAAAAGTGGCGTGCGGGTTCCCACGCCAGAACGGCGCGCAGCAGAATTGGGGGAACTTCCCTGCGTACCAGACGGGAAGCAGCTTCGCGATGTACACGCCCGCAATGCTTCGCGACGCGCAACGCTTCCAGACATCCATCGACGGAGCGCTTCTCGAAGGCTGGGGATCGAAGACGCTCGCCGAGTACTTCGCGAACCCGACGGTACCGTACGAGAACCAATCGGATTTTCTCAACTACTTTCTTTTCCCGTACCTCAGCATCATCAACGGTTACGGCGCCGCGCTCGATGATCAGGTCACGTTCGACGATCTTGTGCCGCTCTTCGCTAACGTACCGGGCAGGTTCCCGGGGCTCGGCAGCTTCACCACGCCAGGCTCGGGCTACTCCCGCTTCGTCAACGGCGCGTCGTCGCTCGTGGGTGCGCTGGCCTCCCAGGCCCAGCAGCTGAAACCGGCCGCGGCGTGGATGAACAGCACCGTTTTGAGCGTGTCGGCCGCGACGACGCTTCCCGGCCCGGTTACCGTCACCTGGAGCAGCGGGCAACAGCCAATAGTGAGCGCCCAGTTCGACAGGGTCGTCATCACCACCGATATCCTCCGCGCGGGCGCTCTGCTGAACAACAGCGCCAATTCAACGTTGTGGACCAAACTTTATTCAAGGTATCTCTCGCCCGAGCAGTGGCCGCTTCTTCCTGGCAAGTGCTACATCCACACCGACGTCAACATGCTGTCGCCCGACTTGCGCCAGCAACAGGAGTCACTGCAATTCACGGCGTATTACGCCCCGCAAACGAAGCCGCCGTACTACACGATGTTCAAGACGTATACCACGTACCTGCAACAGAACCTCCACAACACGCAGGCGTCCCAGGGGCTGTATTTGACGATGTACGGCTACATTCCAGATCCACAAACCGACATCGTCCCCGACCCCGCCATGGTGCTCTTCGAGGAGGCGTGGCAGCACGGCATGTGGCTCCCCACCTTCATGCTTCAAGCGAAACAGAATCTGCACATGGCCCAGGGCAAGGGCGTAAGCCTCGGCTACCCGGGCCAACTCGACACCGGCATCTATTTCGCGGGTAACAACACGACCGCCGACTCGCTGGAACACGCCTTCATCTCCGGCGAGGTCATCGCCAACTACGCGTTTGGCGCGGCGTATCCGCTCGCTGGTCTCAAGTTCCGGAATCTCGCGGCGTTCGCGATGTACGACCTCTTCTACAACGAGTTCATGTTTCCTAAAAGTGGCGTATCTGCGAGGCTGGCGCACCTCGCGCAGGCACTCCCGCGCTTCCCGTGGTAACGCGATGCGTTTTCTCTCAGACGAGCACTTCGCGGCAGCCAACGCGGCGTTCCTCATGGATGCGGAGTTGCAGCGCAGTCTGCCGGGCGTGACACTCGCCATAGTCTACTCCGTGTCCGACGCGCCTGACGGCGACTTCGTGTACCACATACGGATCGCTGATGGAGCAGTCAGGATGCGGAGCGGCGACCTGGCCGAGTACGATGCCGAAGTGCGCAGTAGTTACGACACCGCGGCAAGGATTTCCCGCGCTGAGCTTGGGAACCAGACTGCTGTGATGATGGGTAAGGTTCGGATCAAAGGTGCGATGGTAAAACTGATCCGGCATCAGGGCGTGTTGAACCGTGTGCAAGCGCTGTCGGCAGGTATTGGAGTCGGCTACTGAGACGACATCAACTGAGACGACATCAACTGAGATGACATCAGCCGAGCAACCGTCGAACGTCGGACACGGCGAGCGACCGGCCGTGTGAGGCGCGCTCCGAGACGCGTTCGGCCGGAAGCGCCCTGCGCACCGCGTCCCACGCCTCGTCCCGAATGTGCCGCGCCCACCAGATGCCGGCGAAGCCAAGCCGGATGCCAAGCTCGTCCGTCGCGGCGAGGGCGACCGCCGCGTCGTCTGCACGTGCATCTCGCGCCCAATGCCAGGCAATGATGTTGCCCGCAATGACACGGAACCATGGCATGATATCAACCTGCGCTTCGATCGCCAGCGCCTCGCGCGCTCTCTCGATGGACCGCGCCGGATCCCGATCGCGCAATCCGGCGGCTAAGGTTACGAGGCAAGCGATCGTGACCTGCGGCATTGCGTCTCCGGCTAGCTCGGTCGCGCGAACGATCTCCTGTTCGCACTCGTCCACCCGGCCCTGGACCATGTGCACGGTGCCGATGAGCATGTGCGAGACAGCGACGAACAGGTCGAGACCGAACTCCTCTGACTGTCGCAACGTACCTCGCGCGTGGTTCAATGCCTCAGCGGGGCGCAGCTGCGCAATGGACGTGAGCGCGCGTGCCCGCAAACAGGTCGCAACGAACTCGTCGCCGGCCGCCTGGAGGTGCGCCATCCCTTCATCGCACAACGCGATGACATCCTCGGGTCGGCCATCCATCTCGGCGACAGTCGCTGCTACATAGTATGCGTATGAGGGCAGTTCCATCGCGTGCGCAACGGCCATATCGCGCGCGCGGTCGAGCAGCGCGATCGCCTTTGTGGCGAAACCAAGAGCCGAGAAAAATGATGCCGCTTCCAGCAGTGTTGACAACCTGACATCGACGTCGATGTCATCGAGCGCCGCCACGAGCTGCTCGTACCGAAGTCGCCCGGCGCCCGGCGCTCCGATTTGCCAGAACAGGTCCAAAGCGTTGACGAGCCTGGCTTTCTGCGTGTGCCGCCCCTTCTGGCCCAGCCGATCGATCGCTGCGTTCAGGTTGTCGATGTCCGACAGCAGTGCCGCCGACGCTCCGCGCGTATCGGCCCCACGTATGCGGTCACCAAGCGATTGCGCCTGCGTCGAGAAATATCTGACATGGGCATCGATCCTCTCATCAGCCTCGCCGGCAGCCTCGAGCCGCTTCGCTGCAAAGTCGCGGACCGTCTCCATGATCCGGAACCGCGTCACATCGCGCGAGACGGTCGCCGATACCAGTGACTTGTCGACGAGACAATCGAGCAGGTCAACGACATCGATAGCTTCGATCCCACCGCCTCCGCACACGCGCTCGGCGGCGGCCACGTCGAACGAACCGACAAACACCGAGAGCCGGTTGAGCAGATGTTGCTCCGGTTCGGGCAGTAGATCGTACGACCATCGGACCGTGGCTTCTAGCGTCTGATGGCGCGCCGCCCGACGATCAGTCGCTCGCAGCATCCCCAGCCGCTCAATCACCCTGGCGAGTATTTCCTTCGGCGTGAGCGATCGGGCACGCGCAGCGGCCAACTCGATTGCGAGGGGCAGATAGTCGAGCCGGCGACACAGCTGCGCGAGCACGCCGCGGTCCGCTAAGGGGCCGGACAGTGTCTGTGCGGCACGCTCTTCGAAAAGCGCAATGGCGGCCGCTTCGTCCAGACCTTCGACGCGAACGACGCATTCTCCATACACCCCCAACGGGAAGCGGCTTGTGGTGAGGAATTTCATGCGCGGTGCGGCCGCTGTGATATCTTCGATGAAGGCCGCCACCGGCTCCGTCAGCCGCTCGCAGTTGTCGAGGATGAGCAGCATGTCGCGATCCCGCAGCGTGGCGACGAGTGTGGGACCGATGTCCTCGCTGGCGTGCTCGCGGATGCCTACCGCTCGTGCGACTGTGGGCAGCACTTCGGTGACCGAGGTGAGCCCGGCAAGATCGACGAACCAGACGCCCTCGTGAAATCCCCCCACGACATCAGCGCCCACCTGTAGCGCGAGGCGTGTCTTACCTACTCCGCCAAACCCCGCGAGAGTGATCAGAGTGTGGTCCTGCAGGGCGGCGGTCACGCGCGACACGAGCTCGTCCCGTCCGATGAGGCTGGGGAGAGTGCGGGGAAGATTGGTACGGAGTTCGCCCGGCGATGTTGGCGCCGCGGTGCCTGTGGTGGCGGCCACCGTGCTCGCGGCGGCCGCTCCGCCGGCCGCGGCCGTCACGCCACGCAGGTCGCGCGCGAATTCTTCGCCATTAGCGTAACGCTGTTCGCGATCCTTTTGTAGCGCGCGAGTCATTACCATGTTGAGTACAGCCGCGCTCCCAGTCAGCGGCGGCGCTGATGCCGTTCGAATGGCGTGCGCGAGCGCGAGGAGATTATCGCCCCTGAATGGTCGTACGCCAGCGACCATTTCATACAGCACGACCGCGACCGCCCAGAGATCCGTGCGCAGGTCCGGTATCAAACCAGTCGCCTGTTCCGGCGACATGTACGCCACTGTGCCGAAGATGGCACCCTGAGTCACCTCAGTGGCCGGATGCGCGGCGCCGGTCAGCATGGCCACACCGAAGTCGAGGATCTTTACAACGCCGTCGGAGGTGACCATCAGGTTGGCCGGCTTGATGTCTCGATGAACAATTCCCGCCGCGTGGGCGCGAGCGAGTCCGGTCAGGACCTGGATAGTGACATCGATGGCGTCGTCCACGGAGACGGGACCGTTATCGATCCGATCCATGAGCGTCGCGCCCTCGTAGTACGCCATGACGAGATACGTCAGCCCATCGGCCGTCTCGCTGATATCGTAGATGGTACAGACGTTGGGATGATCGAGTGCGGAGGCAGCGCGTGCTTCCTTGAGGAAGCGCCGCTGCGCCGTCCCATCATGGGTCAGATCGGCCGGCAACACCTTGATCGCGACGCGACGGCCGAGGCGCGTGTCGCGGGCGCCGTAAACAACCCCCATCCCACCCGCGCCGAGACCGGATTCAATCTTATACGGGCCGAGGCTAGCGCCTGGCGCGAACGTCGTCATGGGGTGTCGCCCTCGCCTCCACCAAACGGATGCAATGGCTCAGCAGGATCTGCCATTAGTTACTCTCTTAGTTACTCTTTGTTGCTCGGGGCTGCCTGAAAATATATATTCGTCGAATATATATTCGTTGAGAATAGCCTCTCGGAGGCGCCAGTGGGGAATGGCGGGCGGACCTGGTGTATGATAGTCGTTGCGCTGCTGTCACTGCCGCGTCCGCGATCTGTTCTCGCGCAGACAGGGACGGTGGTGGGTACCGTACGCAGCAGTGGACGAGCCCTTCCGCGGGTGCGCGTGGATGCTGTCGTCACAGGCGCGCGACGAGCGGAGACCAGCACGGACGCGAACGGTCGTTACAGTCTACCGCTGCCGTCCGGCGAATATACAATTCTTTTCCGGCTGTCGGGATACGCGCAACGCGGGGTAGACAGCGTACGCGTCTCCTCGACCGGTTCGACGGTCGTAGATGCAGAGCTCACGTCGCAACCGGTCGAACTGAACACAGTGGTTGTGTCGGCTGCCCGCCACGAAGAGAGCGTGGTCAATGCCGCGTCGTCAGTGAGCGTCATCAGCCAGACGACCATACATGAACGTGTTGCGACGAGCCCGCTCGATTACGTGCTATCGACGCCCGGACTGGATGTCGCCGTCCAGGGACTCGAAGGGCGTCAGGTGGTAGGGCGCGGGTTCAATGGGACTTTCGGCCCTTCGCTACTGCTGCTTTCCGATTACCGGAACGCGGCGCTCCCATCGATACGTGCTTCCCTATCGTACTTTCTCACGCCTAACGCGGACGACCTCGACCGAGTCGAGGTCGTCCGCGGGCCCGCGTCGGCGCTCTACGGCTCGAACGCCGCTGACGGGGTCGTTCATTTCATCACCAAGTCACCGTTCGATTCACCTGGCATCAACTTGAGCGTGACGGGAGGCACTCGGTCGCTCTTCGAGGGGACCGGTCGGTACTCCACCATAGTTAACGATCGTTTTGCTTTCAAGGTATCGGGCACGTACTTCCGAGGCCGGGAGTGGCCGGCGCCACCACAGCCTTCTGAAATCAAGGCGCGCGATCCAATCGCGGAGCGTGTCAATGCGGAGATGCGGTCCGACTTTCGCGTCTCAACAACCGCCGCCGCCGTCCTCACGGTTGGAACCACGGAGGCGCTCCGGAACGTGGAGTACACACCGATCGGCACATACCAGTTGGATCACTCGCGCGCGGACTTCGCGCAGCTCCGCTACAGCGCTGGGTCGCTCTTCGCGCAAGTGTACGTGAACAATGCCAACAGCCGAGCGGGGTCCACGGTGAATCTGCAGACGCTGCAGACAGCGGTGGATCACTCGAACGTGCTGGTTGGGCAAGTGCAGCACGGCTTCGGGCTCGGCCAACGAAGCACGATCACGTACGGGCTCGACGTGCAACGCACCGACCCGCAGACTGCCGGTACCGTGAATGGCCGCAACGAGAACGACGACACGGCGCTGGAGACCGGCGTGTACGCGCTGGCGTCAACGCGGCTCTCGTCCAGGTTTCAACTTATCGGCGCGGGACGTGTGGACGAGGATAGCCGGATCAGCGGCACAGTGTTCTCGCCACGTGTCGCGCTGCTCTTCACTCCTCGCGCGGGACAGCACTTGCGCGTGAGTTACAACCGGGCGTTCTCGACGCCGACGCCCGGCAATCTCTTTCTGGATGTTGTCGCGGCTCGGCTCGATCCACTTCCATTCACCATTCGCGCGGAAGGCGTGCCTCGGGATGGGTTCCAATTCGCGCGTGACTGCGGCGGCGGTTTGTGCATGGCATCGCCATTCGCGCCCGGACAGCAACTGCCGCTCGACGCAACCCTGCTCTGGCCCGCGGTCGTCCGGATCCTGCAGGGATCTGGCGTCGACCTGTCGGCGCTGCCGGCGCCGAAAAGCTCCGACGTCAGCACGTCATTGCGCGTACTCGACCTCCGGAGCGCTGCGTTCGGCGCGTACACCGGTACCGTCAACGACATCGCGCCATTGTTGCCGACGATCACGAACTCCTTCGAGCTCGGGTACAGGGGACTGGTCGCTCAGCGACTCGTCGTCAATGCCGACGCATACGCGACCCACCGCAAGAACTTCATCGCGCCGCTCGCGATCGCCACGCCTAACGTGTTCCTCACGACGGCATCCCTCGCGGCGTATCTCGGCCGCTTCATGCCCGCGGCGCAGGCGGGGGCGCTCGCCGCGGGGATCGGCGGCGTGGACGGCAACCCGAAAGCTCCCGGGATCCCGCTCGCGACGGTAAGTCCAACAAACGCGCCGGGAGGGAGCGATATTCTGCTCACGTATCAAAATGTGGGCGACGTGCAATTGTGGGGGGCGGATATCGCCACCGACTTCACGGCTAGCGAGAATGTGTCTTTCAGTGGGTCGTATTCGTGGGTCAGTCAGAACTTCTTCGCCGCAACGCGTTCTGGAGGAGCCGACCTGTCGACAAATACGCCCCGCAACAAGGCGTTGCTCGCGGCCCGATTCCACGAGAGAGCGCGCGACGCGTCCATCGAGCTACGCGGCCGGTATGTAGGCGGCTTTCGGATGGTTGACGGTGTCTGGAACGGCTACGTCGACGCGTTCGCCGTCGGGGACATCGAGGCGGGCGTCGCGGTTCCCGGCGCGCCCGACGCACGGTTAACTGTGACGGTGCAGAACTTCGCGAATACTCCGCATCCCGAATTTGTGTCGGCGCCGGTTCTGGGACGAATGGTGCTGGCACGAGTGCAGTATCGGTTCTGAGAGATCAAATTTCCGGGTCGGTGATCGGGGCGGGCGGCACACCGCAGTGGCCACATTGACTCCAGCGACTTGTGCAGCGACTTGTTAGCCTACCGGCTCGACGAACACGGAAACACCGAACAGGTCGTCACGACGCGTGGTGAGGCGGCCCAGCCGAAGGTGGTAGCGCACCCGCACCACGTGGTACAGGGAGTTTCCGACGCTTTGATCAGGTAGATCCAGTTCCAGCTCGTCACCTGCAATGCTACGTTAAGCGCGCGGCGCAGCAGCACGCCCGGTCAGCGCGCGTCCGCTGGGTCGGACGGCACGTCCGGCACCTTGGCGAGCACGCGCTCGAACTTCGCGCGCGTGCCACGGGCCCCCCGCTCCGCGAGGTAGTCCTGGGTGAGCAGCTGAGAGCTTCTCGGCCAAGGCGATGGTGATGAGCTGGTTGATAGACACGCCTTCGCGCTCCGCCACCGCACGCACCCGTTCGTGAAGCGACTCGGGGAGTCGCAGGCTGATCGTACTCATTATTGCCTTCTCCCCAGCCGCCGCATTCGCCAGGTACTCCAGCCAGCCCGAGGAGTCCACCACCGAAAGGGAGGCACTCACAGGCGGTCGTGGTCCCGCTCAAGTTCGGTAGAGAGACCTCGCAACGAGCCTCGCAGTTCGCGAGCTCCCCGAAGTGGGATAAACTCAATGCGATCCTCGTAGGTGATGACCTGCCCCTGCTGTCCAGGCTTCAGATGCAGCCGCTCCCGTCCGGAGCGAGGCATGACCACCTGAAACTTGGGCGAGAGCGTGGCTCGTTCCATGCGCGCCTCTATCGATCGAATAGTCATACAGTATAGCAATCGATACGCAACCACAAGAAAGAGACCGAGCGCCCGACAGTTCTGGTGTTCAGGGGCAAACCGCGGCGCGCGAGAACATTCTGGCCGCCTGCTCCAGCGTGAGCGGCACTCGGCCTCAATGGCGGCGGGATCCAGGCTGTCCCAGAGGTCCTGCGCGATCTGGATGCGCTCCGCCGCGCTCAGGTGTTGGGCAGCGCACGTTAAGCGGCGTCCTTTCGGCGGCGCACCTTGACGCTGACGTCAGCGCCCGCGCGCGACAGCATCTCCACCAGGGTATCGATACTGAAGCGGTCGATCTTGCCCCGGATCAAGTCGGATCCCCGCGGCTGTGTCACACGGAGCAGTTTGGCCGCCGTAGCCTGCGTCAACCCGCGGGCGGCAATCAGCCGCTCAAGTTCAAGCATGAGATCCGCGCGAATCCGCAGATGCTCGGCCTCAATGGGATCGAAGCCCACCGCTTCGAAGGCGTTCGTGTACCGATACGGTTTCCCCATGCGCTATCTCCTTCCTCGTGATCGCAGCAACTCCGCCAGACGTTCCTCCGCGATTGCAAGATCGGGCCGGGTAGTTTTCTGCGACTTCTTTTCGAATGCGTGCAACACACACACCGCATCCGTGAATCTGGCGACGTACAATACCCGAAACTCGCGTCCGATACGCACCCGGATTTCCGCGACGCCGGTTCCGACAGTGGGCATCGGTTTCCAATCATGCGGCTCAAGCCCCTGCTGGATGCGGTAGAGTTCCCCGCTCGGGCTCGCGCCTCCGCCGGAAAGGCACGGGCACGGAGCTCGTCGCGTGACGAGCCGAGGCATATCAGCGGTTTGACGGCCACACCAAAATATACACCTACGTGTATCAAGCGACGGGCCGCCCAAGCTAAAGCGCCTGTCAGCTGAAATCACGGAGCGCCCGCCGTCTACTTCATCCCTTTGTCGCCACGCCTTGTTGGGCGGCTCGCATGGATTGAACTATGCGGCTTCGTTGTTCTGAGTCCGAGCGCGGATCACGCTTGCGAGCGCCCGGAGTGCCTGATTGACCGCTGCGGCATCGGGAAAGACTTCGGCAACGTCAGGATCCAGGAGCACCAGGTTGGTACCCTGAGCATACCGTTCCGCATACTTGCCCCGCACGGCGCCGCGTAGTTGCTCCGGCGTGAAGTCGTACTCGTCGCGCAACTCGTCGCGCGACTCGTCTCCGGACTCGTCAGAGTTCCAGGCTTTGCTCATAGTTCCTCCGCTCGCGCGGTGTCATGGGACGGGCGCTGATCAGCCGAATGCGGTCGCCGCGCTCGGTCGCGCTCGCAATCAGGAACCGGCCGGCCGAAGAGCGGCCGAGGATCAACACTCGCTCCTCCCGCTCCGAGTGGTCTGGATCCGGCAACGTGGCCGAGAGCGGGTCACCCAGCACGGTCGCGGCCTCCTCGAAAGAAACCCCGTGCTTACGCCCATTGGCTTCGGCCTTCTCCGGGTCCCACTCGACGGAGAGATCCACCTCTCGAATGTACGCGCCGCCGAGTCAGCGGCCAAGAGACGCGTGCGCACCTAGCGGGAGCTGAGGCACGCCAGAGCGACCATGTGGGCTGCAGCGCCTAGTTAGCCTACCGGGCTGCTGGTGTGTCAACCGCAACGCTAACTTAGGCGTGTGCCGTGGCCCGCTGACATTGGAGTGCCGTCACGGCGTTCCGGGGAGCGCGTACGCGAACTCGTACGAGTGCTGCCCGCCCGCAATGTTGATCACCATCGTGCCCGAGAGCCCGACCAGTTCATCCGTGCCGGAATCCGGCACTACCGTAATGACCCGTTGGGGCGGGGCGCGCATCATGGTGCCGCTGTGCTGAAGGATGAACGAACCGCCGTGCCCCGCCAGCGTTCCGCTGACCCGCTCAATGGCGACGTAGCCGGCCGATCCTTTGACGCTCGTCCTGCCGGTCGGCATCTGCCCCTTACTGGTCGCCTCCAAGTCGCCGTGTAACTGCTTGTCAATCAATAACCGCCCGAGCCGCGGCGAGAATGGAAAGGTCCATGGTAGGAGTACGGGAACCGGTGCAGTAGTGCACACTGCACTGTGCCATCACCCCCGACAGCCGCGTACATCTGTGGGTACAGTCGAAGACAGCCGCTACCGCTTCTTCACCGGAATTGCCGTCGCCCAGTCCTGGGCATCGGTCACGACGTTTGCGCGCTTGTTCTCGTCCGCGATCTGGTTCACGATCTCACCGCGCAGAATGGTCACGTCGCTCGGCGCCTCTATGCC
>JBPCNJ010000260.1:0-4102 GCA_051001375.1 Gemmatimonadaceae bacterium | reverse complement strand
CGGGAGCCAACATACGGCGGCGGCAGCATGGCTGAGATCGTCATCCGCATTACCAATCAGGAACAGCGACCCGCGTCAGGGTGAGCAGCTACGGGCGTGGCTTCATGGCTCGGGTCGCCCCGAATGCCGTCATAGTAGCGGTCACGAATTCCGGCGCATTTACCTCGCACATGGACACAAGCTTTCCAGCGACCGGAACATGAAAGACGCAGTGCTCCAAGCGCTCGCGCCCAAGGGGAGTGTCGAGCTCGGCTCGATCCATGAAGTGATGACTGACGATCGCGAGAGTACGAATGCGGGTCGCACCCGATAGGATCTTACGGGCGGCGCGTAGTGGTCGATTGGGCTCTATCCCATGCAGCCAGTGCAGTGCATAAGGCACGACATTTGTAGCAGCGAACACAGGCTCGTGTACAACGAGACCCAGGAGACGCGCAAGCATCTCGGCACGAGAGTCCTGACGAAACGAGATGCCGCCAAAGCGCGTGAGAAACTCATTGAAGATCCGGTTATCAATCGGGTCGCCTTCTTCGCGTAGCGGGTGAAAGAATGAGCCGCGGTCAGCGTGCGTGACGACCAATCCGTGAACGAATCTGTTGCACGCTTCGTGGCCGAGCCATTTCAATCCACGCTCGAGCCGGTCGCGATTGGCTCCACGTTCATCCAGGCCGTCGGCAAATTTCTCCCATAAAGACGCGACATTCACGCCTCCGAGATCAGCCTGCGTGCGACCGACGTGCGCGAGCGGCTGGAAGCTGATCATGTGGAATGCATCGGCGTTCCGCACTCCCCAGCGCACGACATCGGGAACACCGGCGAGATTATCACGTGTTATCGTCATCATCATCGCACACCGAAGTGGCAGTCCGGTCGTCTTCCTTGCGCTGCGAATCATCGTCGCGAACTCATCGCGCAGCGGGTTCAGCTCAGCCTCGTCGGTCGCGTACCGGTAGGCCGCGGCGGTACGTGTCTCCGTGCGTCATGAGCATCGGTATGAGCCCGAGCGAGCGGGCGTAGCGGATGAGCTCGATCAGGTCAGGCTCAGCGCGAAGCGTGACCTCACCATCAGTGACCTGCAAATTGCCTGCGTTACCGAGCAATGGGCGAAGCAGCCGCATCTGGGCCTTGATCTCTTCTACTGGTTGCACAGCGGCATGGTTTGCCTCATCGCCCAAATAGCAGCCGCGGCAAGCGAAATCACAGCGCGGCATCGCTCCGATCGTCGCACCGCAACCGTTCCCCTGGCGTCCATACATCTGACGATCGGTCTGGAGCCACTCGGGAAGACTCTCCCAGTTCCGCCTCAGTTGCGTCCGCGTCTCGGGGAGGATTGGCGTGCGGACGATGCCGAAGAGATTCTTCAGTGATCGGAACACGATCGCAACATTCGGAACATCAGGACGGGGTCGGGCTAGCGATGGCGCACGGCATTGGCCTGACTATTGAGCATCCAATCGTACGGAGTCTCGATAAGCTTGAAATCACCGCTTTCGAGCAGTTGCTTGGCCGCACCCGGAGGGTAGAACCGCGCGATAAAGCTTCCAATCGCCGCATCCGACCCGCCAAAATCATCCTTGTACAGGTTGAAGATCATGCTCACGTACACCTTGCGGCTGCTTACGTCCACCCGGTTCTTCGTGGGTGATTTCAGGAGGAAAGTTCTGGCCTGGTCGTCGAGCTGCTGGTTCAGTTTGGCTCCCGTGTAGGCATCGCTACGTAGCGGCGGACAACCCATGGCGGCACACATCAGCTCTATCGTGTACGCATTGTATGCGTTGATCCAGAACGCCAACCGCTCTTCTCGTGGAAGCGTGACTGGATCGAAGTGAGCCAGCCGTTGCAAATACGCAGCGAATTCCGGCGACCGTTTGAAACCGTCGTAGGCCGCCATGCCATTCACGACGTAGCGATGTAGCAGCGAATCGAATGACGCATGGTCAAACGTCGATTGGCTCCTCATCGTTGTCTGCCCGTGTAGAGGTGGTGAAGCAGCTATCGACGCGGCCAGTATGATTAGAAGTACGTATGTTGCTGCCGCGCATCTCTCCGAGATCCAGCAGGACTTGATGGTGAAGGCATTGGTGGACCACGCTCTCCTGAGCCACGCGTTCATGGTGCATCCCTGGTCATTGGCCTGCCGTTCGCATCCTATGGACAATCCACAGATGACAGGAAGAGTTCCCGCCGGGGACGACACGGTCCCTGCCGAATGCCGCCGATGTGGAGTACGCTTTCAGTCGGCACACCAGATGCTCCGCGAGTGATTTCGCCGGTGACATGCCGGATTATGCCACCGAGTGTGCCACAAGGAGAATGTCGGCTCAGAGAACGGAACACCCGGCGCGTAGCATGCACAGCAGCCTGCACAGGTTGTCTAAGCATTCTGGCCCCGGTCTTCGTGAACGACTCCAGTGCCGCATTTCAATGTCACGCGTGCGGTACACCGATGCGCCGTACGGCGTGGCGGTGTATAGGGTGCGGTAAGCAGAATCAACTTTATACTTGGGCACAATAGCCCTTGGCCTCGTGCTCGCGGTGCTGATCGTGTTCTGGCTGCGCACCGCTTAGGTGCAGGTGCTGATCGCGACGCGATTGCCATCTGGACGGTTGGCCGTCGCCGAGTTTGCCGCGGCCCGTGGTGGGGTGATGCAGTTAGCCACATACCACCAGACTGATTCATCACATATGCTGCAGTATGGCCCGCCGTCTGCTTGCTCCGTTCGCATGAACAACACCGCTATGTATCAGCAGGCTCGCAAGCGCCGGTCCCGATGAGCACACCAGACAACCCTGAGGTCGTGGTCGTGACCGGTGCTTCGGCCGGTCTCGGACGCGCCATCGTGCAGAAGTTCGCCGAGCAGGGCGCGCACATCGGACTGATCGCGCGCGGGCGTGACCGGCTGGAGAGCGCAAAGCGTGATGTGGAGGCCGCCGGTGGCCGCGCACTCGTCATATCGGCCGATGTAGCGGACGCGCAGGCTGTAGATGACGCCGCCGAACAGGTGGAGCGTGAGCTCGGCCCCATTGACATCTGGGTGAACAACGCCATGACAGCGGTCTTCTCCCCCGTGAAGGAGATGCAGGCTGACGAGTACCGGCGCGTGACCGAGGTCACGTATCTCGGCCAGGTACACGGTACGCTTGCCGCTCTCAAGCGCATGCTCCCCCGCGACCGCGGCGTCATAGTCCAGATCGGATCGGCGTTGGCCTACCGGAGCATTCCACTGCAATCGTCGTATTGCGGGGCCAAGCACGCGGTACTCGGCTTCACCCAGTCACTTCGCACGGAGCTGCTGCACTACAAGAGCAACGTCCAGGTGACCATGGTGCAGATGCCAGGGCTCAACACGCCGCAGTTCGACTGGGTGAAGAGCCGGCTCCCAAACCACCCCAAGCCACTCGGCGCCTGGTACGAGCCCGAGGTCGGCGCGGAGGCGGTCGTGTGGGCCGCGCACAACCCGCGCCGAGAAGTCAAGGTGGGCTATCCTACGCTCGAGGCAGTTTATGGGAATAAGCTCCTCCCAGGCGTTGGGGACCAGTACCTGGCCGACGTCGGCTTCAAGGGACAGCAGACGGATGAAGCAGTGAGCCCTGACCGACCAAACAATCTGTGGGAGCCCGTCCCAGGGGACTACGGCGCACGTGGCAGCTTCAGCAAGGGCGCCAAGGACTTCAGCCCGGCGGCTTGGCTTGCAACCAAGGGCGAGTGGGCGGCGATTGCGGGCGCCGCTCTGGTCGGCGTCGCGCTCGGCGCGCTAACGAAGAATCACAAGGACAGCAGGGATGACAGTGGCAGCCATGACGCTGTGGAGCAGCAGCATCTCTCGGAGGCGAGATGAGTTCAGAAGTGACACCTTCAGTAACACCGTCGGAGCTGAGCCTCGAGCTCCGCACCGGGAATAGCGATTCCATGCAGCGCAGGCGCAAAGTGGTCGGGCTATCGCTCGTTGCGGCTGGCGCGATGGGGCTGATCGCGGCGTACCAGACGGGGATCATCAAGCACATTCCGGAACCACCACTCCCGCTGCTCGACGCGGACAAAGTCGATGCGTCCAGCGAGGCGTACTCCAAGTTGTCCATGCCGGACGGAATCCTCGGCCTC
>JBPCNJ010000259.1:0-20133 GCA_051001375.1 Gemmatimonadaceae bacterium | reverse complement strand
GGAGAACCGCTTTCCCGTACACCAGCGCGGTGTCGCGCGCCTGTCCGGCCGGCGCGCCGGGCTGGCCAGCCGCGCCGGATGCCTGATCCGCATTCGGCTCGGCCTTGCACGCGGCGAGCGAGAGTAGCAGCGCCGCTGCTGGGGAAATCCATCTGGTAAAACGGGTCATCTTTGCATCTCCTGAACAGGGGCGCCATCCTGGAGCGTCGAGTACGCGCACGGCAGTACGCGCGCACCATTACGCGCAAGGCGCCGGGACGGGTCCTTATCTCCAGCGTCGCGTGGAGACAAGACTTTGGGGGTGGACGTGAAAAGCCATCCGCCTCAGCCTGAGGCGGGGTGCGTTTAATCTAACGCGATGCTCCCACAATCCGGGAAGTCCAGGCCTCGCCGCGAATCTTGGGGATGGCCAGTGTTCTACTATCCTTCCAATCGTGCGTGGTTCAGGCGTCGGATCGCCGGTACTGGCTCATTTCGATTGTACCACCAGTACTCCAGCAGCCGGACCAGCTCCTCCTGCTCAAGCTCCGCCTCCTGGTGCGTCTCGAGTACCCAGGCAACCCAGTCCTCATTGGATCTGACGCTCCCGACGGCGACCCTGAAGGTCGAGCTATCAGGAACATGGCACGCCTTATGGGCGGTGTACGCTGAAAGGCCGTCCTCGTCTCGCTGGACGTGGATCATTGCCGGCCCGAGGATGACCTGGAGGCACACTTCGCAGACCCACTTACTGCTACTCACATACCTGCGGCTCGGCATACCCAGCGTAGGACCTCGTGTGATAGAAGTACCTATCTCCTACGCCGCCCGCATCCAAACGGATCTCTCTGGCCCCGCGATAATTGACGGGTGGGCATCTGCCCGGCCGATTGTGGTGGCTCGCTTGTCATCTGATACGTGCATTTCAGAACATGTTCATGCCGACCGTATCACCAATGCCTCGGTTCGGCTCGACACGATATAATCTCATTTAATGGCTAAGCCACGATCGGAGTGCGACGGCCCAACCTCCGCTGACCGCTGGGTGCCGCTACGTGGGCGTGAAATCGCTTCGAAGGCACTGTTCTGGCTTGTATTCGGGATACGGGCCGCACTGAACCGAGCGTTGACCCTGTTCGCGGACGGAAGGGGACCGGCGCGGCTTCCGGTCCAGGAGGTTGCGCTGGGGCTCTCCGAAGTGCTCATCCGGGCTCCGCTCGTTCCCAAGTGTACTGAGAGCTGATGCTGAGCGCGCTTACATGGCGACAGATGCTTCCGGATCACGGCGCGCGGGAGAACGTGCTTCTAACTCTCACCAGTGCTCGTCACTGCTCAGGGCTGCTCGACGCGGTGTGTGGATGAAGGTCATCACACTGACGGAGCCATGGGCGACGCTGGTGGTGATCGGCGCCAAGCAGTTCGAGACGCGCAGCTGGCAGCGCGCAGCACAAGGGCCGATGCTCGCGCACGCAGCGAAGGAAATGCCTGGCTGGGCGAGCGAGACGGTAGAGCAGAGCGGAACCATTCAAAGGACGCTCTGCGAATACTTCAAGACCGGGCACATCGATGTGCAACGGAAATTGGACGAGCGGGGCGGCAAGATCATCGGCAGCATCAGGCACACGGCGTGCGGTCGAACTGAGGATGTCCGCGATACGCTCTCGCCCAGGGAGATTGCGTTCGGCGACTACGGTGACGGTCGGTTCGCATGGCATCTCGACGAGCCGCATGCGTACCAAACCTTTACTCCGGTGCGTGGCGCGCTCGGTATCTGGACGCTTCCCGCCAACCTGGAGGCCGCTGTACTCGCGGCCGCAGCCGAGTAGCGCATGGAGTTGCGCACGCGCCGTGTTGCCCCGCTAAGTCGTTGCAGTACTGGAAATTGCCCCTCCTGGGGTCGAACCAGGACTCTTCCGCTCCAGAGGCGGACGTGTTGCCAGTTACACCAAGGGGCATCAGGTCGGCGTTTGGCACCGACCCAAGATCTACAAAATTAAGGACCACACGCTGCCCAATCAACCCTCGCCGCCATTGCGACAACCAAAGAGCACGGCTGGACGTACTAATATCGACCTCCCGCCGGACGCATCCCCATACGCCCGGGATCAAACCTTTGCCCCACAACATGAACCGATCCTCCCTCGTCGCGATCGCCGCGGCGTTCGCGCCAGCCTTCGCACCGGCGCTCCTGTCCGCGCAGACCGTGGCAACGGTTGAGACGGTCACCATAGTCCCGGTGCCCGCCTCGTCCGTCCTCCCGCTCAAGCACACTCCCGAGCCGACCACGCCGGCGATCACCGCGCAGGACTTGATGACGCGGCTGTACATCTTTGCCGATGATTCCATGATGGGGCGCGAGGCCGGAACGCTCGGGAACGTCAAGGGAACCGACTACATCGCCAGCCAGATCAAGCAGATTGGCCTCGTTCCGGCCGGCGACAATGGCACCTACTTCCAGACGATCCCGCTCAAGACGCGTTCCGTCAGCCCGAGCTCGAGCCTCGGCTTCGGCGGAGTGCCACTCAAGTTCGGCACCGATTGGGTCGCCTCCACACCGACGGCCTTCAGCAATACCACCCTTCCGGTGATCTACGGCGGCACGCTTGGCGACTCCGCGCACATGCTCCCACCGGGCGCAGCGGCTGGCAAGCTGGTCGTCTTCCGTATGCCCGCCGACGCATCGCCACGCGCATTGCGCGGCGCCGCACGAAGCGTCGAAGGAGCAGCCGCGGTCGCGATAGTCGGCGTCGACCAGTTCATGCCGCTGATTGCCCGCCCCAGCACGTTCGTGGACGATCCATCCAACGCACCGCCGACGGCTCCGAAGCCAACGATCGTCATCTCCACCACCGCCGCGCCGCAACTGTTCACCACACCGTGGGATCAGCTAACGCCCGGCGCCGCGGGCAAGACGGCTTCGGTCAACATCGCGATGAACATCGTCCCGGTCCCGTTCCCCGCGCGCAATGTTGTTGGTATCCTCCCGGGCAGCGACCCCAAGCTCAGGGGTGAGTATGTCGCCGTCGGCGCGCACAACGATCACATCGGGATGAACAATCACCCGGTCGATCACGACTCGCTCCGCATCTTCAATCACGTCGTCCGCCCCGGCGGCGCCGAGCAGGGCGGCAAGCAGGCGACGGCGGAAGAGCAGACACAGGTGAACGCTCAGCTCGCCGCGTGGCGCGCCGCCCACCCGAACAGCATGCGCCCTGACTCGATCGCCAACGGCGCCGATGACGACGGGTCAGGCTCCGTCGCGGTGCTCGAGATCGCGCAGAAGATGGCATCCCTCAACCCGAAGCCCAAGCGCTCCACCGTTTTCGTCTGGCACGTCGGCGAAGAAAAAGGTCTGCTCGGCTCGGCCTACTACACCGACCACCCAACCGTGCCACGCGATTCCATCGTCGCACAGCTCAACATTGACATGATCGGGCGCGGCGATGCGTGGGACGTGACTGGCGTGACCAAGGAGGGCGTGCCCACGCGCGGCAGCACCGATTACGTGCAGTTGATCGGATCGCGCCGCCTCTCCACCGAGCTGGGAAACCTGGTCGAGAGCGTCAACACCACTGGCAAGCACAATCTCAAGTTCGACTACTCGCTCGACGCCAACGGCCATCCGCTCAACATCTACTGCCGCAGCGATCACTACGAGTACGCGCGCTACGGCATCCCGATCACGTTCTTTACCACGGGCGGCCACTCGGACTACCATCAGGTAACCGACGAGCCCGAGTACATCGACTACCAGCACATGGCCCGTGTTGCCAACCTGGTGGAAGACGTCGCCGTGAACGTCGGGAACCTGGACCACCGCATCGTGGTAGATCAGACCAAGCCCGACCCACACGGCTCCTGCCGCCAATGACGACGTAGTCGTAAGGCGCGGCCCCTGCCGCGCCGCATGAAACAAGGGCGTACCACGATTCGCGGTACGCCCTTTCTGCTACCTATAGACGTCCGCCGCGATTGTCCAGGTATCTTTCCAGGAGGGCGGGTAGTAGAGATGCTACCGCTCGTCCGCAATGCTATACATGACCCCGGACCGTTGATCACTAATCCCAGTACACGCGCGCTGAAAGTTGTGCAAAAGGTCACACTCGCTTTCGCGTATGCTGTAACCGTGACGGCCCCCGCCGCGTGCGCCGGTGTTCCAGCCGCTTTCGGCCCCACGACGGCGTCCGCACGCGCGAATGCGGACGGTCTGTTCGGCTCGCTCAACGCGCGCTTCACCAACGTATCGCGCACACCACGCTATGCACGCGCGCGCGAGCTGCTCTGCCGCTATGCGCTCACACCTTCGGCACTGTACAACGACAGCACAGTGTGGACGGCGTACAGTCCGGACGGTACCCGTACGCTCTTTGGCGATGCGACGACGAGCAACGGCAGGTACGTCTTCACCAACGTGCCCAACAGCACGCCCCTGAGCTCGGCTGGTGACGGGCGTCACATCGTACGGTTGCGCAAGCTGTCGGACAGCGATTACGATTGGTTCACAGGTGTGGACTTCGCCACGGGACACATCACAGCCAACGACTTCAACAATGTAATCACGCGCTGGCTCGCATCGTCCGAAGGACGCGATGCGGCGGCGATCCGTGCCGATTACAGCTCCACTTTCCCGCGCTCAACTGCTGCACTGGGCAGACTCTTCACGCTGGACACTCTCGTATCCGTACGCGGAGCGGACGGCGTGAACACGCTGTACGTCGGCGTGCACATGACGCCGGACGCGATCCGCGCAACGCTTCCGAACTACGCGCAGTTCATCGATAAATACGCCGCCCGCGCCAAGCTACGCTTTTCGCTCGTGGATGCGAGTGGCGCAAAGTGGATCGATGGGGCCTCGCGCGACGGCAACACCACGCTCAAACTGAGAAGCCAGGGCGGCCACTTCGCGCCGCTGGAAGGTGCACCGCGCGCGATGCCCGACACGCTCAGCCTGCGCCTGGACATGACGGCCAAGTTTGGAATCTTTACCGTCGGTGTGGAGCGACTCAACGGCGAGTGGGTGAACGTGCGCTCTGAGCACGAGCGCGGCTGGGCCATGCGCTTCACCCGGGAGCCAGACTGGGTGCTTCCGCCCGCCGTCGGCTTCCTCATTCGCTCGCCGCTGCACCGTCCATTCGAGGGTGCGGGCACGCAGTTCCGCATCAGTCTGCGCGACCAGTCCGGCCAGCAAACTCTGCTCACCAGACGCGCGACAACGGTGGTGCGCGAGAGCGCCATCCTCAAGTTCCTCGGCAAGCTCAGCGGAACGGCCATGGGCGAGTTCGTGTCCAAGGCCGAGGAACAGGAGAACCGGTTTAACGCGACGGTGTTCGACGCCCTCAAAAGTGACACCGAAGCGCACCTGTAGGGCGACCGCCGCTCGCCCTACACCGTTTGTATTTGCACGCCGCGCTTGGCGAGTTCGTCGATGTACAATTGCGGCGGTACGCATTCATCCGGGGTGTGTACGCCACACGGTGAGATTTCACCGCGTGCCTGCATCTGGCCTGTGATGCTGAGCGAGTAACCCGTGGTGCGCATCATTGCACTGATGCCGTGCGCTTCGTCATACATGTCGACGAGCTCCCACCCGACTTTCTTGGGTGCGCCGTCCTTGATTCCTTCCACCGTTAGGCGGAGCGCCAGCAGATCGTGACCGTTGGGCCTGGTGAGGCGCGGACCCATGGCTGCAATCACAAGATCGCGCGGCACGACCTTGGTTCCCTTCACGTTCACCGGCTCCAGCTCCAGCAGACCCAGCTCACGAATGGCTTCCATTATGCGCGCGTGTCCAGGATAGCGCAGCGTCTTGTACTCCATCGTGTTGATCTGGCCTTCGTACCGAAATGCCATCGTCGATAGACCGCCAGCGGTGTGGAATGCTTCCAGCTCGCCCACCGGCGCGTCGAACGTGACCGGCTCGATCTCACTCAACGCCGTTACCTGCGCGCGCTCACCACCTCTCAAAACCCACGACAGCGTCGTATAGTAGTCCAGCACGCCCTCGAGGGAGTACACGATCTGGTAGTTGAGCGGCGGCTCCGGATTCTGCGGCAGACCCCCCACAAAGATCCTCACTGAATCGACGCTGTCCATCTGCGAGATGCCGTACTGCGCGAGAATGTTCACCATGCCCGGCGCGACACCACAGTCGGGGACGATAGTGCACTTCTGCTCCCTCGCGCGCGCATCCAGCGTCTTCTGCTCGAATACGATGTCGGTGTTGCCACCCAGATCGCAGAAGTGTGTTCCGACTTCCACCGCGTGCTTGGCGAGATCGAAGTTGAAATAGTACGGAATCGCGCTCATCACCGCGTCCGCCTCGCGCATGAGTGCGCGTACGGCGTCCGCGTCACGTACGTCCAGCGGAGTCGGAATCAATCGCTCGCCGGAGTACGGCGCCAGAAATTGTGCAAGCTTATCCACGTGCAGGGCGGCGAGCCGGACCTCCGTGACGTCGGGGTTCTGCAGTAGATCGTACGCGCAGGCCGATCCCTGCAACCCGGCACCCAGTACCAGCATCCGCATCGTCGTACTCCTTGAGCAAAAGATTGGTGAAACAAAAAAGCCCCCCACGTTTGAGTGGGAGGCGTCAGACCCGACGGCCCGAGGCAGTCACGATCGCTACTGAATCAGCCTGATCGCCTCTCCCCTCCCCACGTACACAGAGCCGCCGCGTCAGGCGCGGCATACAGACTCGGACGTTGCAGGGCGGGAGTGAAGATCACAATGAGAATCGTACGACGTGCGGGATGCGCAGTCAAGCAGGCGCCGTCGCCTGCCGCGCTCTACCGTCCGATCCGCCGCAGCTCGACGAGTAAACAGAGATCCTGCACGACGTCTATTCCGGCTCGCGCCAATGTCTCCGCGGCCGCATCGTTCCGAATCCCCAGCTGGAACCATACGGCTCGCGGGCGCTTGGCGATGATATCATCCACATGTTTCGGGATATCCGACGGCCTGCGGAATACATACACAATGTCGATATCGCCAGGCACGTCAACGAGCGAGCGATACACCGGCTCCCCCAGAAGCTCGACCATCTCCGGGTAGTATACCGGGACAGGAATGATCCTGTAGCCGGCCTTCTGCGCGTACGCCGGGACGTAGTACGCCGGCTGCGCCGGATCGGGTTTGATGCCGAGTACCGCGATACTGTTTGATCGCTCGAGTAGCGCCGCGACGGCCGCGTCGCTCGTGAGCATGTGTGAGCGCCAGTCGATATGTGTGTCCATGTTCGTGTCCATGCGGTTCAGACTCGCAAAGATTTGACCAATCAGTGCGACCGCTCGCGATAGGTCCGTACACCCGTGGACCGAATCTCGTGGACCGGTCACGGCAACGCACGTCCGCATCGGAAGTTAGAATTGCTATCCGACAGGTACGGAAGTACATAGGACAGGCAAGTAACCCTACAAGGGCGGTCTCAGTGCGGACATTCATCACCCGCTTCACTTTCGTCGTCGCTTCCATCGCGGCTTCCACCTCTCTCGCGGTCGCGCAGTCGGCAAACGTGTCGAGTACGGCCCCAAACGTGTACTCCCAGATGCATTGGCGCGAGATTGGCCCTACGCGGGCCGGACGTGCCCGCGCGCTGGCCGGCGTACCCAGTCAGCCGAATGTTTTCTACATCGGCTTCGACAACGGTGGCGTGTGGCGCTCCACCGATTATGGCTCCAATTGGGAACCGCTCTTCGACCAGCAGCCTACGGGCTCGATTGGCGCCATCGCGGTGGCGCAATCTGATCCGAACATCATTTACGTCGGCAGCGGCGCTGGGATTATTCGCCCCGATCTCGCGGTCGGTGATGGGGTCTACAAATCGATCGATGCTGGCAAGACGTGGACCCACCTCGGCCTGCGCGACAGCCAGATGATCGCCATGATCGACGTCGATCCCAAAGATCCCAACCGGATCTTCGTCGCCGCACTGGGCCATCCGTATGGCCCCAACGCCGAGCGCGGTATTTTTCGCTCTACCGACGGCGGCCGGACATTTCAGAAGGTGCTGTACAAAGACGAGTACACCAGCGGCAACGACGTTCGCATTGACCCAAATAATTCCAACGTTGTTTACGCCACGCTGTGGCAGCAACAGCAGAGCTACATCGAGGGTGCAGCCTTCGGCGGCGCTGGCAATGCCATTTTCAAGTCCACCGACGGCGGCACCACCTGGAAGCAGCTCGCCCAGGGACTTCCGCCAGTTATTCAGGCCAACATCGCCATCGCTCCGAGCAACTCAAACGTGGTCTACGCCATGGTCGCGGGAGTCGATTCGGCGGGTGGTGTCGGACGTAGCGGCGCGGGCGTTGTCGGATTTTACAAGTCGACCGATGCCGGCGAGCACTGGCACCCGGCCATCGGGGATCCGAGCGTTCCCAGCCTTCCTACCGGTGCACAACCCCGCGTCGCGGATCCTCGTCCGCTCGTTCGTATTGGAGGAGGCGATCTTCCCACGATCGTCGTGGATCCCAAGAACGAGAACGTCGTCTACAGCTCTTCGACCGTGTTCTGGCGTACTGAAGATGCCGGCCTCACCTGGTCCGCCGTTCGCGGCTCACCCGGGGGCGACGATTACCAGAAGACGTGGATCAACCCCAACAATACCAACATCATCCTCGCCGTGTCCGATCAGGGCGCAGTGATCTCCGCCAATCGTGGAGTGTCGTGGAGCAACTGGTACACCCAGCCTACCGCCGCGATGTATCACGTATCGACCGATGACGCATTTCCGTACCGCGTCTGTGGTGGTCAGCAGGACTCCGGCTCCGCGTGCGTCGATAGCCGCTCCATGGATGGTGAGATCACCTTCCACGATTGGCATCCCGTCAACATTCAGGAGTACGGTATCGCCGCGTCGGATCCAACCAATCCGGATCTGGTGTTCGGTAGCATGCGCACGAACGTCTCACTATACAACCGCAGGACTGCTCAGACGACGCTCGTCGGTCCAAGCGCCGCCGAGCGCGGAGCCAACTTCAACAGGAACGTCCGGACCATGCCTATCACCTGGTCACCGGCCGATTCCAACGTGCTCTTCTATACCTCCAATGTCGTGTGGAAGACGCTCGATCGCGGTCACACCTGGAGCCGCATCAGCCCTGATCTGGCGCGGCAAAGCTGGGCTGTTCCCGCCAACACTGGCAAGTACGCCAGCACTGTCACGCCGAGCCCACAGGGGTCAATCACGGCACTGTCGCCATCGCCAAGGGACGCGAATGTTATCTGGGCCGGCACCGACGACGGCAACATCCAGATGACCATGGATGGCGGCGCGAGATGGACCAACGTCACTCCGCCTCAGATCAAGCCGTGGACTCGCATCTTCAACATGGACGCGGGTCACTTCGACGTGCTGACCGCATATGCCGCGGCCAACACGCTTCGGCTGGACGACCTTAACCCGCACTTCTGGCGCACGCATGACGGCGGCAAGAGCTGGACGGAGATAAATCGTGGAATCGCATCCGGCGCCGTCGCGAACTCCATCCGCGAAGATCCGCGCAAGAAGGGATTGCTGTACGCATCCACCGACACGCAGGTCTGGGTTTCGTTCGACGATGGCGACCACTGGCAATCGCTCAAGTTGGACATGCCCGCCATCTCGGTGCGCGACATTCAGGTGAAGGACGACAGCACCTGCCTCTGCTCCGACCTTGTCGCCGCAACCCACGGCCGCGGCTTCTGGATACTGGATAACGTGACGCCACTGCGTGGGGCAGCGGAGACGCATGCGGCCACCGGTGCCTATCTGGTGAAGCCGATCACTGCCGTACGCGTGCGTTTCGCGACCAACGATCCCACCCCCTGGCCACCGGAGCTTCCAGCGGGAGAAAACCCACCGCCGGGTGCAATCATCGATTACTATCTCGCCGCCAATGCCGCGGGCCCGGTCGCGCTTGACGTTCTCGATGCTGCCGGCAAGGTTGTGCGCTCGTACTCCAGCGCTGATTCAGTTCCAAATCCAGATCCAGCGTTGAACCCCACCGCGTACAACCGGCTCTGCCAGCGCACTCCGAACGCCGCGGATTGCGATCTTCCGCTGTACTGGCCCGCTCCGCCAGTGATGGTTTCCAACCGGGCGGGAATGCACCGCTTCAGTTGGGACATGCGCTACAATCCGATTCCGGGCGAGGCAGCAGCGGGCGGCGGCGAGGACGCGACCGGCGCCGTTCCACACCGCACGTATCCAGCTGTCAACGCGCCGTGGGCGCCACCCGGCGCGTACACGGTGCGGCTATCTGTCGCTGGCAAGAGCTATACCCAGCCGCTGACATTACGCCTCGACCCACGAGTGACTACACCTGCGGCCGGTCTGGCACAACTCGCCTCGCTCTCACGTGAGATGTACGACGGTGCGGTCGCCGCGCATATCGCGTACACTGGGGCGCGCGCACTTTCGGCACGGCTCGACAAGATGCAAGGCAGCGACGTCAGTACGTTAAAGGCGCAGGTCGAAGCATTGGCTCCTGCATTGCCGCCCGCTCTGATGCAGCCGGCCCGCGGCGCCAACGCCGTTACTGCACCAACTCTTGAGAGTGCGAGCAGGTCGATGTTGGCCGCTGCGATGGCGATGCAGGGCGCCGATGTGACGCCGACGGCCAGCGAAGTTGCGGCGACTGTCCGCGCACGCGAGCAGTACAACGATGTGATGGCGCGCTGGACAACGCTAAAGACAACGGGACTCGCCACGTTGAATGCAGCACGCAAAGCAGCCGGCCAGTCGCAGGTAACGCTTCCAGAACTCTTCCGCTAACCCAGTGGATCACACCCAGATCATCGCTCATCTGTCGTCCAGTCCGCTGACGGCAATTCCGCTCCTGTTTGCCGCGGGTGTGCTCACGAGTCTCACGCTGTGCATCTATCCGATGATACCCATCACCGCGGCCATCGTTGGCGGCGAGAGTATCGGCCGCGGAGCGGGAGCGCCACGCTGGCGGCCGCTCGCGTTGACGCTGAGCTACGTCCTCGGCCTATCGCTTGTATACGCTCTGCTGGGATTACTCGCCGGACTCACGGGAACGCTCTTTGGCTCTGTTAGCTCCAACCCGTGGGCGTACTTCGCCATGGCCAACCTGCTTGTTCTCTTCGCCCTGGTAATGCTCGACGTGATCCCGTTGCGCATGCCTTCCGCGCTGATGGGCCGTGCCGCAAGTGCAGGTAGCGGAGGCCAGATGGCGGGCGCGTTCGTCATGGGTGGCGCGTCCGGTCTGGTTGCGGCACCATGCTCCGCTCCGGTGATGGCCGCCGTCCTTACCTGGGTAGGAACAACCCACAGCGGACTCCTTGGTTTCATCTACCTGTTCGTCTTCTCGCTCGGCATGTGCACCTTCCTGGTACTCGCGGGTATTTCCAGCGGAGCGCTTGCTCGCCTTCCGCGCGCTGGCGCGTGGATGCTGTGGGTCAAGCGCATCTTTGCCTTTATCATGCTCGGCGCCGCCGAGTATTACCTGGTCCTCATGGGCCAACAGCTGATCTAGAAATAACATGTCGATCCACTCGCTGCACCGGGCAGCCACATTCGCCGGATTCGTGCTGTTCACATCTGCCCTCGCCCCTGTCAGGGCTCGCGCGCAGGACGGCGGCATTGCCGTCGGTGCACATGCACCAACAGCGGTGGTGCACTCTCTCGACGGCAAGCCGTTAGATCTGTCCAGCGTCATCGGCAAGGGACCCGCTGTCGTCGAGTTCTGGGCCACATGGTGCCCCAACTGTAAGGAGCTGGAGCCGACCATCATGGCTGCGGAGCAGAAGTATGCCGGCCGAGTGAAGTTCGTGACCGTCGCCGTCGCGGTGAATGAATCTGCCGAGCGCGTGCGCAGACATGCCGCCGCTCACAGGATGACCCAGACAGTGGTGTACGACGCCGACGGAAAAGCAGCCGATGTGTACGACGCGCCCGCGACGTCGTACGTGGTCGTACTGGATCGCACGGGGCGAGTGGTCTACACTGGCGTCGGCGGAACGCAGAACCTCGACGCGGCTATACGCAAGGCGCTGTAGTACTACGGCGGGTCGGCTTCAGTGTAGATCGAGGGGGATAACGCGCGCAGTGTAGCCACCCTCCGGTGCCGCTTCGACAATGAAAATGATTTCTGTCATAAGAGTACCTGAGAGTGCCGATCTGTAGCTACTGGGTAGTATCCGCCACCGGCACCGGAGCCAACTTGTCCACAACCGCCGCCAGTTCCGTGTAAGCGGCGGGCGACAGCGCCTTGAATGGCTTTGTCACGTACGCCACTTTGCCGTCCGGCCCTACCACGAATAGCGAGCGGTTGTCGACGTTGTTCTTGGCATCGTAGGCGCCGTACAGCCTCCCGACTACGCTTCCCTTATCGCTGGCGAAGGCCATCGGAAAGTCGGACTCACGTGCCCACGACGCGAGCGTCGTGTCGGCATCAACGCTGATGGCGATGACGGTGACTTTGCGACCGTTATTAAAGAGCGATGCATACCGATCCCGGTACGCTTCCATTTGAATGGTTCAGCCCTTGGTTCGCGCCTGGTAGAAAAACGCGAGGACGACTGTTTCCCCTCGGTAATCTCCCAGGTGAACCGGTCCTTTGAGCAGCCCGTACCGTGTTGCACCGGGTAGCGAGAAATCAGGCGCAATGCTGCCGACCGCCGGACCAGACTCAGGCGTTACCGTCTGTGCTCCGGTCTGTGCCGACGCGCTCGATGCAAGCGCAGTCACCGCGAGCGCGGCCATTCCTATCCAGCGGACATCCACGCGCATAAGTGCTCTTGAGTGCGGGTACAATCGGAAATGTAGGCGCACCCACAATAGCTGTCTAGCTTCCCGCCCCTGCTCCTTTCGCGATCCGTATTATCTCGCCCGACGCATCATCCGAGACGAGCACCGATCCATCACCGAGCACGAGCACGTCCACAGGTCGTCCCCAGCGCGAGCCGCTCGCGTCCTGCCATCCGGTAACGAAGTCCTCGTAACTCACCGGCTTACCGTTCTGCACGCGCACACGAACCACCTTCGCACCGGTCGGAACGTTGCGGTTCCATGATCCGTGCAGCGCGACGAGCGCGTCGCCGCGATACTCCGCCGGCAGCTTCGTCGCGCTCTGCAGAAACGCGATTCCGAGCGGCGCCGAGTGCGCCTGGATGGCGAGAGCCGGCACGATGGTCGCTGCGCAACGCGCCGCGTTGTGATACTCGGGATTGGGAATGCGGTCGCCATAGCAGTACGGCCAGCCGTAGTCACCGCCTGCATGCAGGATGTTGATCTCGTCCGGCGGCAGGTCCTCATGGCTGGGCGGCAGTTCGTCACGTTCATTCTGCGTGGCCCACAGCTCATGTGTGACCGGCTCGAAGGCGAGTCCAACGACGTTCCGGAGTCCGCGCGCGAACACGCGGCCGTTCGTCCCGTTCTCGTCGTACTGCATCACTGTCGCACGATCGGAATCGGATTCCACGCACAGGTTGCAGCTCGATCCGATCGCGACGTACATCTTGTTGTCGGGTCCAAAGACCATCGTGCGCGTCGAATGTCCGTTACCGCCGCTGTACCGGTTCACTTGCTCAGCATGTGCCGTGGCCGTGCCCGACTGGTCCAGCCGCACACGCACACCGCCGTTGGTATTGGCGATGTAGAGCCAGCCATTATGGAAAGCCATCCCCTGCGGCAGGTTGAGACCCGCCACCGCGATGTTGTGCGACTCGGCCACCCCGTCGTTGTTCGCGTCCACCAAGCGCGTGATCTGGTTCGCTCCCGGCTGGCTCACATACACCGCGCCGTCCGGCCCAACGATCATGAAACGCGCGCCCGGAACCGTGGCGAACACCGTCGCCGAGAGACCGCTGGGAACGCGAAGGCGCGGCTCTGGAGCAGCATTGGCGACATCGGGCGCGGTAGCCGGCGCGTCCGGCGAAGTAATGGCGCGCGCGCTCGCCTCCCCCGAGCCGCAGGCCGCGAGTAGCGCCGTGGTCATGATACACAAAAAAGCGGGCTTCATATAGGATGTGGAGCCCGCAAAGACTCGGCCAGCTCGCAGCGCGCGAGCGCGCCACCGTGAGTTAACGAGACGTTAACGAGGAGTTAGCCCAGCGCTACGAGCAGACCTGATTGCGCCCCCGCTCCTTGGCGCGATACAGTGCGGCATCAGCGCGCACGAAGAGATCTTCCGCACTTTCAACATGCGGTGACGGGAAGGAAGAGACCCCGACCGATACGGACACCTTCACCATTGATGCGCGCGCCGCCTCGAAGCTGTGCTGCTCTACCCGCTGACGGATACGCTCCGCGAACGCGATCGCTCCGGTCGCACCCGTTTCTGGAAGCACGATGACGAACTCCTCGCCGCCATAGCGGGCCACCATGTCCACGCTGCGCACGGAGCGCTGCAGGATCATAGAGATTCCGCGCAACACCTCGTCGCCAACCAGATGTCCGAACGTGTCGTTCACGAGCTTGAAGTGATCCAGGTCGATCATCAGCATCGTCAGCGGCGAATTGTACCGACGCACGCGCTCCAGCTCCGCGACCAACCGGATGGTCAGCGCGCGGCGGTTGAGCAGATTCGTGAGCGGATCGGTGTGCGCCAGCGCTTCGAGCCGCGCGTTGTCGGCCTTCGTCTGCTCGATGGTGTGCGCCTGCTCGATCGCGTTCACGGCGCTCTTGATCACCGTATCAGCAAACTCGACGTCGCCGGCGGTGAGAGCTTCCTGATCCAGCGTGCGACGAAGCAGAAACACTCCCGTGCGTGTCTTCTCGAACGAGAACGGGATGGCGATTACTGAGCGCACATTCATGCGTGTCTCGTCGCGCGCCCACTGCTCGCGCAGCCGCGCGTACCACGGGCTCGTCTGTAAGTCCTGGATCAGGACCGGACGCTTCTGCTCCAACGCGGCGGAAACTTCCGGGTACCGATCGAGCTCGATCTCGAGGTTGGCCAGATTCGGCTGTTCAAAGGCTGTGGCAACGGTGCCGCGTGCGTCACCCGGTTTGGCCAGGATCACTGAAGAGTGGGACAGGTGCAGCGCGCGAGCGAGCCGACGCGCCACCATATGGAAGATCTCCTCGGTGGAGAGATTCCCCATTACCTCGTGCATGATGTCCACGAGATGCCGCTTGTTGTCGGCATCCTGACGGGTCTGCTGCAGCTCCGTCTCCGCGTTGCGCAGAGCTGCGCGCAGGGTCTCGAGCTGGTCTTCGGCGGACTCACTCACGCTCGGCAATTCCGTGAGCTCGACGGCCGCCGCGTCAGGCACAACGTCTGCCATGACATCGGTGCTCACGGGCTCTACGGCCGCCCCATGGACCTGCGCAGGACTGTGCGCATGGACATGATCGGAGGCCGGGGCAGCGCCGTGCGATTGCTCGCCGTGTGGCTGCTCCAGGCTTGTCTCTCCCGTATCACTCAAGGGGCGGACATGCTTCGCTAGACCCTCATCACTCTTCGTCAGCAAGTGTTTCTAACGTCTCCATGTCAACGCCCTCGTCCCCTTCGACACCGTCTTCAACGTCGTCTTCGGGAATGACACGCGCGACCGCTGTCACAAGATCACCATCGTCCAGATTGACGAGCTTCACACCCTGAGCGATACGTCCGGTCACCCGTACCTGCGACACCGACGACCGGATAATTACGCCCTGCTTGGTAATCACCATAATCTCGTCTTCAGGCAGCACTTCCATTAGCGTCACCACGTCACCGGTCTTGTCCGTCCGGTTGACGGTGATGATTCCCTTACCGCCGCGCTTCTGGACCCGGTAGTCGGCAATATTGGAGCACTTACCAAGTCCCTTCTCCGTAACCACCAGGAGCGTGGCATCACGCTTGATGACGACCATTCCGACCACAGCGTCATCGGGGCGCAGCTCAATCCCCTTCACGCCGGTGGTGTCGCGGCCCATCTCACGAACGTCCTGCTCGTGGAACCGCACCGACAGCCCATGCTTGGTTGTGAGCACGATGTCGTTGGTACCACTGGTAACCTGAACATCGATGAGCTTGTCGCCATTCTCGATCTTGATCGCCTTGATCCCATTGGCACGAGGATTTCCGTACTGGGACAGGGCGGTTTTCTTGACCGTGCCGCGACGGGTGCAGAAGAATAGTGATTGGTTGTCACCGAACTCGCGCACGGGCACAACCGCTCGGATCTGAGTATCGGGCTGGACGTTGATCAGATTAACGATTGGCTTCCCCTTGGCCGCGCGACCCGCCTGCGGGATCTCGTGCACCTTGAGCCAGAAGCAGCGCCCGTCGTCGGTGAAGCAGAGGATGTAGTCGTGCGTCGAGCCGATGAACAGGTGCTCGATGAAGTCCTCATCCTTGAGCCCCTGCGCACTCAGTCCGCGGCCGCCACGCCGCTGCTTGCGATACGTCGACGTGGAAGTGCGCTTGATGTACCCGGTGTGCGAGATCGTGATCACCATGTCCTCCTCGGCGATCAGATCCTCGATCGTGAACTCCCCCTGGTCACCGGTGATCTCGGAGCGGCGCTCATCTCCAAAAGTGGCGACAACCTTCTCCAGCTCCTCGCGGATGATCTGCATGCGGCGTGGCCGAGAGGCGAGGATGGAGCGCATCTCCTTGATGAAGGCACGCAAATCCTTGAGCTCGGCTTCCAGCTTCTCGATCTCCAGACCGGTGAGCTTCGCCAGACGCATGTTGAGAATGGCCTCTGCCTGGCGCTCGCTCAGCTTGAAGCGCGTCTGTAGCTGCGCGCTCGCCGTGGGCGTGTCCTTGGCCGCACGAATGAGCTTGATGACCGCGTCGATGTTGTCGACGGCGATCTTGAGCCCTTCGAGGATGTGCTCGCGCTCGAGCGCCTTGTCCAGCTCGAACTGCGTGCGACGAGTGACGACCTCGTGCCGGTGGGCGATGTAGTGCTGCAGCACGTCCTTGAGCGGGAGCACCTTGGGCACGAGCTGCCCCGTACCGGGATCCGGGACCAGTGCCAGCATGATCACGCCGAAGGTGGACTGCATGGCCGTGTGCTTGAACAACTGATTCAGCACCACGCGCGGAATGGAGTCGCGCTTGAGCTCGATCACGATGCGCATTCCGTCCTTGTCCGACTCATCGCGCAGCGCTGAGATCCCCTCGAGCTTTGCTTCCTTCACGAGGTTGGCCATGTCCAGGATGAGCTTGGCCTTGTTCACCTGATACGGCAGCTCGGTAACGACGATCTGCGACTTGTTGGCCGACTCGCGCTCCTCGATCACTGCGCGTGCGCGCATGACGATGCGACCGCGACCAGTCTGCTGGTAATCGGTAATGCCGGCCGTGCCGTAGATGTAGCCGCCGGTCGGGAAGTCGGGGCCCTTGATGTACTTGCGAATCGCGGACGTGTCGAGGTCCGGGTTCTCGATCAACGCGATCAAGGCGCCGACCACTTCGCGCAAGTTGTGCGGCGGGATGCTGGTCGCAATACCGACCGCGATGCCAGACGAGCCATTCACCAGCAGGTTGGGCACCGCCGAAGGCAACACGCGCGGCTCCAGCAGCCGGTCATCGAAGTTTGGCTGATAATCGACGGTGTTCTTGTCGATGTCAGCCAACATCTCCGTAGCGATGCGGGTTAGCCTGGCCTCGGTGTATCGGTACGCGGCGGCGTTGTCACCATCGACCGAACCGAAGTTTCCCTGACCGTCGACCAGCGGGTAGCGCAGCGAGAAGGACTGCACCATACGCACGAGCGCGTCGTACACGGAGCTGTCTCCGTGCGGATGGTACTTGCCGAGCACGTCGCCGACGACGGTAGCGGACTTCTTGTATGGTCGGCCGGGAACGAGGCCGAGCTCGTTCATCGCGTACAGAACGCGGCGATGCACGGGCTTCAGTCCATCGCGCACATCCGGCAGTGCGCGTGAGACAATTACGCTCATCGAGTAGTTGATGAACGATTCCTGGACCTCCTCGTGGATCAGCCGCGGCAGGATGCGCTCGCGGTTAATAGGTGCTGTCATGGCTAGGCTGGGCTAATACGGCACTGTAGGCAAACGCATGACACCCGATTGGGAGCCGCGTCGGCCACGTTTCTTGCTGCTGTTCGGGAACTCTGAAATATACCGCCGCGGGAGGCCAAAAGCAACAGTTGTGTCGGGTGCTAACTTGTTGTGCAGCAACGCTTTAGGTGGCCGGTCACGGTCAGCCGCCCAAGCGTCGGAATAGTGGCCATTGGACGGCTATGACGGCGACGGTGGCGCGTCCAAATCGTCCATTCGCTCGGCGGCATCCATCGCGGCGTTCCCGCGGTCGATGGTCTCGCGCTCGGCCTTGTACCGCTCGTACCAGCCGCGGGTGACCTCGCCTGCCAGCTCGCGATTGCCCAGGCCGAAGGCGAGAGCGGCAGCGAGGGCGATAGCGCCGAAGAGTATGGCGAAAGCGAGGGTGACGATGTCCGTGGCAACGCCCAGCTCCTGCAGGGCCATGAAGACGGCGATCATGATGACGCTGGCCTTGCCCATGCGCGAAAGCGTCGGGCCGCCGTGAATGGCACCGGCGGATGCCTTGATCAGGCCGCCCACAAAGTCGCCCAGGACGATGCCGACGATAATGATCACGATCGCGGCGATGAGGCTCGGAATGTAGCTAACAAGCTCGCCGAACATGTCGCCCAGAGATGTCAGGCCCAGCGCGTTGGCCGCGACCATGAGGACCGCGAACATGACGAACCAGAAGATGACGCTGGCCGCCACGCGGGTGGGATTGATGCGCGAGCCTGAGCGTTCCACGGCATGGAGCACGCCGCCGCGCTCCATGATGCGGTTGAAGTGGACGCGGCGGAGCAGCTTCTCCGTGGCCTTTTCCAGCAGGCGGGCGAGCAGGTAGCCCGCGAACAGGATTATGAGAGCGCCGACGAGCGCTGGAACGTAACGAAAGATCTGATCGACGCTCTCGTGAATGCGGTCGCCGAAGCTGGTCGTGTCCATGCCGGGGATAATCTACGAGAAACGGAACTGGCGTGTGGCTGACATTGGCACAGAAGTCATGGCTTGGCAAAGCCGGAACAGCATCAACTCGCCTACATTACTGACAATCACATGGATAATCGGGAGATGCTTGGAATGAGTGACGGTCGGACGGGGGTTAAGCGGCTCTGGTGTGCAACGGCTGGTCGTGCCATGTCTGAATGGATGTTCGGCGCTGCGACGTTCGTGGTGGTTGGCTGCTCAGCATCGGGCGTTGTTGCGCCACCGGCAGCCGCACCGGTACCAGCACCGGTACCAGCACCGGCTCCGCGGAACGCGTCCGCTGTACGCGAGGCGCCGCTAGACTGGCACCTGCTCGATCCCGCCACTGACAAATATCCGGGCATCGGCGCGGAGCGCGCCATGCGTGAGCTGTTGACCGGAAAGGGACCGCGTCGCACGGTGGTAGTGGCCGTTATCGACGGTGGGGTAGATACCGCGCATGTGGATCTGCGCGCGAATCTCTGGACCAACGCTGGGGAGATAGCGTCCAACTCGCAGGATGACGAGAAGAACGGCTACGTGGACGACGCACACGGCTGGGATTTCATCGGCGGCGCGGCATCACGCGACGTCCACTACGACACGTACGAGTTGGCTCGACTGGTAGGTAGCTGCAGAGGAACCGCAGCCGGCACGGGGACGCCCGCGCCCGACTCGCTGAGGTGCGCTGGGCTCAGTACTGAGCTGAGCGCTCGGCAGGCCAGCGCGCAAGAAACGCTGACGCATATTCAGGCGGCCAAGGCAGCGTTGGCGCAGGCGGTCGCTGCGCTCAAGCTGGCGCTCGGCGCCAAATCGGTCACCGTCGAGAACGTGACAGCGCTTTCTCCCAGCGCCGCGACTGTAGCGAGTGCGCGCACGTTGTATCTCACCCTTGCCGCGCGCGGGATCAATGATGCGTCGATTGCTGAGGCCGAAACTTCGCTCCGGACCGAGGTGGACTACGGTCTCAACGCGGGCTTCAATCCGCGTCCAATAGTGGGTGACAGCTACTCGGACCCGAGCCAGCGCTTTTACGGCAATGCCGATGTGATGGGGCCGGATGCACTGCACGGGACACACGTCGCCGGAATCATCGGCGCGATTCGCGGCAACGGCATTGGCGTGGACGGCATCGCGCCGGCGGTCCGGATCATGTCCGTGCGCACGGTACCGGACGGCGACGAGCGTGACAAGGATGTCGCGAACGCGATTCGCTACGCTGTCGACAACGGCGCGAATGT
>JBPCNJ010000258.1:0-5092 GCA_051001375.1 Gemmatimonadaceae bacterium | reverse complement strand
GTGCGCTTGCTCACTCGGCAGGTAGGCCGGTCGTGGCTCGCCCGATCTCTTGATCACGCGAGCGGTGCCAACACCGCTGGCGACTCGTGGAGCTGGACGCCGCTTGACACGGCGCGCGTGGCGATATTATGGAGTGGCATCGACAGCGCCATGGCATTTGACACGACGAAGCATTACACCTGATGCGCCGCGGCACCGCGTGATGGACGCAGGCCGTTGTGCGCCTGCTAAATAATGAGAATGTGCGTTACCGATTTGCGTCTGCAACACGCGCGTACGTGTACTCTTCCCTAACGGCCCACCGCTTCGGCTTTCGTTCGCTATCCAGCAAACGCATGTAGCCGTAACGTAGCCGTCCCGAACCGGTGCGCTGTCAGACGTCGGTCGTACGCTGTCCAACCTGACAGTGTCACTCGGTTCACAGCACTCTATGGCTACGCTCGCGGTTTACTGGTCCCCAGATCCTGATGCATTGCTCGGCCGAGCCGCGGCGCCGTTTGTGACTGCGGGCCTAGTCGCGGAGCCGCTGCCACTTCTTGCGGTGCGACAGGGTGGTATCCGTGACGCAGTCCACGACTTGGCGGCGAGTGCTGGTTGCCATGGCTGGCTCGGCAAGCAGTTGGTGGTGTTTCAGGAGCTTCCGCAACTTCTGGCAGGTGACGTCGCACCGCTGACGACGTTCGAGCGGCGTGCGATTGTCGAGCGGATTCTGCGCGAGCGGGCGTTGCCGCTGCTCGCGACCGCGGCTCGCTCCAGGCGAGTCGCTCAGGAATTGGACTCGTTGCTCGGCGAGCTGATCGCCGCAGAAATCCCGCCGGATAGGCTGCCCGACATGCTCGATCGAGCCGGGCGCGACGCATGGATGTGCCGCCGCGATGCTGAGCTGTCCGTGCTGTACGCGTCGTATCACAGTACACTCGCCGCGCTGCCGAAACGCGACGGCATCACGCGATCTGATGGTCGGGATGGACTATTGCAGGCAGCGCGCGCCGTGCGTACGGAGCCGGCCGTCGTGCAGCAACGACTGCGGCGTCCGTTTGATTCCTCCGGCGCAAAGCGGTCCATCGACATCTATGGCCTCGCTGATCTCCGCCGCGGATGGGGAGCGCTGATCGATGCACTGCATGGAGCGTCGTTCATCGAAGAGCTCCGGCTCTACGTCGTCGCTGGCGCAGATCCCACAACGCTCGACGCGGATGACTTCAGATCGCAGATCGCGTCGCCCGCGGATCGCGTCGAGCTGATTCCGCCGGGTGAGCGATCGGTCCGACTCGCGCATCTCCGGTCATCTCTCTTTCAGCCGATGTCCGAAGTGGCTGCATCGGGAGAAGATGTCCGCGGACTCGCCGCACCGGACATGCAACGTGAACTCGAGAGCGTCGTGCGACGAGTGAAGCGACTCATCACCGATGACGGTGTAGCGCCACGCGACATCGCAATTGTAGCACGCCAGGCCCGACCGTACGCCAATCGCGCGGTAGAGCTGCTCACCGTGGCGGGAGTGCCAGCAACCGCGAGTCTCCGGCACACGCTTTCGGATGTCCCCGCGCTCCGGATGCTGCTGCGCATCTTCACTGCGGCGGGCTCAGGTTGGTCAGTGCGCGCGCTGGAGCAGCTCGGCGCGTCGCCATATCTCGACATCGAGCTCGATACCGCGCTTCTGACGCAACTCCGGGGTGAGGCTCGCCCGCAAACGGTCGCCAACTGGGAAGGTAGCGTTGCGCTGGCGATGCGGAATACAGCGTCGAACTCCGATCCAGAAGACGACCGACTCCAGCCATTGCGCATTGAACGACTGCAGCAGCAGATGTCGCGGTTCGCCGCCGGCGCGAAGCCCGTGGAAGCCGCACGGTCGCTGTCGGAATGGATCGCGCTCACGCTCTGCGCAGTTGCATGCCCGCGGGGCAATGCTGATGCGCCACAGGATTGGGACGACGGAATTTTTAGACTCGCGGTCAATGCCGTCGCACCATGCGACCCATCAGTCGATGCTGACGCAGCCACGCTGTTGACAGACGCTCTTCGCCTCGACGACCAAGCGCTGAGAGAGCTGGTATTGCTGTTGCACGACTGGAGATCATCGCTCAACCATCTGGACCCGACCGATAACGCGCTTGCATCGAAGCTCTCCCCGACAGATTGGGCGCGTGAGCTCGAAGCGGTTCTCGGAGACGAAGAGGTGAGCCTGGGGACGAGCCAGCGGCAGGGTGTGCAGGTTGTGGAAGCACTCGCCGCAGCGGGCAGGACATTCGATCACGTATTCGTCGTTGGCATGAGCTCGGGCTCGTTTCCGGCGGAGCCTTCGCTGTCGCCGTTTTTTCCCGACAGTGAGTGCGCCGAGCTGCACGGGCGCGGGTTGCCGTTCGAAGCTGCCGCAACGTGGTTCGAGCGCGAAGCGACGCTGTTCCGATCACTGGTTGGTTCGGCGCGGCGCTCGCTCACGCTGAGCTACAGCTATGCCGACGGTAGCGGCGCGCCGCAGTTGGCATCGGCGTACTACGACGAAACGGCATCACGGTTCTCGGTGGACGCGGACGGTGCTGGTTGGGAAGTGCGGACGGGTGGTTCGGAACGTCTGCCAACAGTGCTCGGGGATGTGTGGAGCAGCGCCGAGCTGGCGATGTACGCTGCGCATGCGTGGCGTACCGGCAGCACTGACGCCGAGCTCGGCATCGCGTGTTCAGCCCTCGCGCACCTGACGCGTGGATTGGGGCAGCGCCGCCTCGTCACGGGCACCCTGCACGCGGCACACGTGGAGAATCAGCGCGTGCGTGGACGCGCGGTGAACACGGATGATCGCGCGTCGCACGCGCATCCATGGAACGGTGCGATCGAGGACAGCGACGCACTGGCGCTGCTCGGACGGCGTTTGCAGAAACAGATCTGGAGCGCCACCGCACTCGAGAAGTATGGCCGCTGCGGATTCTCGTACCTGGGCCAGCATTTCCTGAATGCAGATGAGCTGTGCGAGGAGGATGGTGACGAGAGCGCGGCCGAGCGTGGGAGCCTTGTCCACGCGATTCTCGCAGATGTGTATTCATCGCTGGCGCAAACACTCGGCGATGAGCCGATCCACAGCGCAGACCCTGCCGCCGTCGCAACACTGGTGGAAGGCGCGGTAGCACGTGCGCTGGCCAGTGAAGCGATTCCAGTTCCCCCGAATGAGGGGCTCCGGATAGCACGCACGGCGCAGTTGACCGGCGTGGTACAGGAGTACGTTACCTGGGAGATGCAGCAGAGCGCCAAGGGCAAGCCGTCGCGACGGCCGCTGTACATCGAGCTCGGATTCGGCAGCGACGGCGACGATTGTCCTCCGATCGAGTTCGAGGTTGATGGCCGGTCGTTCCAGCTGCGCGGACGCATTGATCGGGTAGATGCGATCACCAATCCCGAGGCGTCCGGCTACTACTATCTGGTGGACCATAAGATGGGCGGGAGTAGCCTCTCGCCACTGGGTGTGCTGAGAGATGCGGGCGCGCTGCTACAGCTGCATCTCTACATGGCCGCACTCGTCAGGATCATGGACGATGATCGGATCTTTGGGGGCGCGTACCAGCTCATCACCGGGCTCGAGTCCACCGGAGGACTGAATCGTGCTTCGTTCGTGACGGCGGGATTCAAGATTGAAGGCAACGACACACAGCGGAAAGCGGCCGAGCTGGTTCGGCGCGCACCGGAGCTGGCGATGCGTCTCATTGACGGAATGACCGCCGGCAAGTTTGCAGCTCGCACTCCGGGCTCCACGAAGTGTCTCACGTACTGCGGACTTCGTTCCGTCTGCCGTGAGCCGAACATGGCGGAGTACCGGCCATGAGCGACGTCACACCCGCCGGTGCCAGCAGATTCACCGACGAGCAGATCGCCGCGATCATTGCTGACAATCACCTGCTCATTGAAGCGGGCGCCGGCTCGGGGAAAACGACGACGCTGGTGGAGAAGATCGTCTATCAGCTCGGTGCTGAAACTGCACACGGGCGGCGTGTCGCGGGACCGTGCACGCTGGACCAGATCGTCGCGATCACGTTCAGCAATGCAGCGGCTGCGGATCTGAAGCGAAAACTTCGCGTGCGTCTTCGGCAAGAGGGTGCGCGCACGGGTGATGCACGCTGGGCAGCGATGGTATACGAAGTGGATCGAGCTCCGATCGGGACAATCCACGGCTTCTGTGGCGGCGTGCTGCGGCAGAATGCACTCCGGCTCGGACTGGACCCGCACTTCGCGGTACTCGAGGAGCACGAAAGTGCCTCACTGCGCGATGAGTGCGCGCGCGAAATAATGATGACCGCGCTCGGGGAAATGGACGCGACCGCGATAGCGCTCACGGTGGCATCGGGGCTGCAGGGCGCGACGAGTCTCGTTGCATCAGTCGCGTCTGACGCGCTGCGTGCACGAGCAGCGCTGGATGTTTGGCAGCACGACGGCACCGCTCGCACGTCTGCGCTGGCAACGCGAATCCGGGATCTCGCGACAGCGTGGGACGCTGGCGAGGACCAGACGGTGTGGCAGGACACGACGGACGCTGATGCGACGAAGTTGGCGCTCTGGGTCCTCCGTGCTGGATGTGCTGCTCGCGAGCTCATGCACCAGCGTTGCGACGCGATGGGCGCACTCGACTTCGACGCGCTCATCAGCCGCACTTGGGACGCGCTTGACGGTGACTCGTCCGTGCTCGCTGCGCTCCATGCACATCTGTCGTGGGTGTTCATTGACGAGTTCCAGGACACCGATCCCGCGCAGTTGGAGATTGGCTACCGCCTCTGCGGGCTCGATATGGAATCCGGAGCGACGGCGGGTGTGCCGCGGCTGTGCATCATCGGCGACCCGAAGCAGAGCATCTATCGCTTCAGGCACGCCGACGTATCGGTGTGGGGCAAGGTAGTGCAGCGGTTCGCGGCGCTCGGGATCGATCCGGTCAGGCTCACCAGGAACTTCCGCAGTCGCGCACCAATCGTGGGTCTGGTGAATGCGACGTTCGACGGACTCATCGGGCAGGGCCGCCAAGCGGTGCTGGACGAGGGACACGAGATTCCATTCGTTGCGCTCCGTGCCCACCGCGATACTCCTGGTGATGACGGTGTCGTCGAGATTGTCC
>JBPCNJ010000257.1:0-5325 GCA_051001375.1 Gemmatimonadaceae bacterium | reverse complement strand
CGCACTCTCCACAGCTCCTGTACCGACGTGTCCGGGCCACACATTAGCCCCGGATTTAGCGGTTCGACGCTGTAACTTGGTGGTTCTCCCGCCGGCCGCCCCTTCACCGGGGCCTTTTTGAGACGCTTCAACTACCCGCCCCAAGTCGTTGGGAATCAATCACTTACGAGGCTTTATTCGGGGGCTGTTCGGGACAACCAAAAGCTAGCACTTGTCGTGTTTGAAAGCAAGGGCAGGACTGTGGAAAACACGACTATGCGCGACCGCGCGGAGCCATATCGGGCTCTCCTCCACAGCTGGCCCAGCGTGTGCCACTGATACACCACGCTCGTAATCACCGCTCCCATTGGAGGACATATGGATCGTGGCACCGACTTCCTGAAATCGCAGGTAAACAACTCCGTAGCTCAGCACGAAACCTTTCTTAAAGCGCTCGAGGATCACGAGGACCAGGCCGACGACAGCCGCTTTCGGGACCTCTGCACGCGCTATATCCCCCCAATGCGCGAGCACCAGCGCATGCTCGAGGATTACCAGAGGGAGATCGGCGCAGAAACCGGCACGCTTAAAAAGGCACTCGGCGCTACGCTCGGCGCCGCACGCGATCTCGCCGATGCGGCCCGCGAGAGCGATTTCCTCCGACTGGTTGGCGATATCGTCCTTTCGCGCCAGTCAGAGGACACGTTCAAGACCTTCCGTGACGCCGGTCGCGAGCTTGGAAACCAGCGCCTAGCCCAGGTCGGCGAAATGGGCGAGCGCGGACACGACGGGTACAACCGCGATGCAAACCGCCTCGTAGAGCAGCTGTTCGTGGAACATGTGCGCGGAACCGATCCGACGCACAACGCAGGGTCCTCAGCCGAGGCCACGTCGTAACCACCTTGTAGGGGCGACCGGCGGTCGCCCTCACGCCCACCCGCTGTACCATGTTCGTTGCGGGCGCAGTCCACGGTGGGCAATGCACAGTAGTTGAACTGTGGGGGCGGACCGCCGGTCGCCCCCACGGTTGCATGCGTTCCGAACTCCCGGCGCGCGGTTATTTTCCCTCCATGACAGACGTCGTGGGGCTTGCCGCGGAGCTCCTGGCCATTCAGTCGTTTACTCGCGACGAGGGAGCCGCGATCGACTTCGTCGCGCGCTGGCTGGTGACACGTGGCTGGAACGTGTCGATTCAGGAGGTGTCCGCAGGGCGCGGGAACGTATGGGCGTCACGCGCGGGCGGCGGTGTTACACTATCCACCCATCTCGACACCGTCCCACCTTTCTATCCACCACGGCTCAGTGGCAATCGTCTATACGGACGAGGTGCCTGCGATGCGAAAGGAATAGCCGCCGCGATGATGGCCGCTGCGGAACAGCTACTCGCGCAGGGAGAGGACCGAGTCGATCTTCTTTTCGTGGTCGGAGAGGAGAAGGGCTCCGACGGCGCGCGCGCCGCGAACAATCTCCGGGCTACCAGCCGCTTTCTCATCAACGGCGAGCCAACTGAAAGCCGCCTCGCGAGTGGTTGCAAGGGATCGCTCCGCTTCACGCTCCGCACTCGCGGTCGCGAGGCACATTCCGCCTACCCGGAGCTCGGACGCTCCGCGATCGAGCCACTCATTCGGCTGCTCCCGACTCTGCACGATCTCACCTTCCCAGCCGACGAGATACTCGGTGCGACGACGGTGAACATCGGCACAATCGAGGGTGGAACAGAGGCCAACATCGTCCCCGCCGAAGCACACGCCGAGGTGATGGTGCGGCTCGTCACCGACGTCGCTCCAGTGAAGGAGATACTGCAAGCGTGGGCCAGCACCGGCGGCGCGGAAATCGAATTCGGATCCACCATTCCGGCACAGCATTTCCATATTGTACCTGGTTACGAGGTCGAGCCAGTAGCATACACGTCGGACATCCCGCTGCTCGGCCGCTGGGGAACGCCGCTGCTGTTCGGCCCCGGATCAATTCACGTCGCGCACACGCCGGAGGAATACGTGGACATTCACGAGCTGAGGCGCAGCGTCGACACGTACGTCTCGCTCGTCGGTGAGCTGCTGCACCAATGACAAGTGACACCGGAGGCGCCGATCGAATTCCCGTCGCCGTCCTCGGCGCAACTGGCGCCGTCGGCCAAACTTTTGTCCGTCTTCTGCGCGATCACCCGTGGTTTGAACTCCAGGAAGTTGCGGCCTCCGAGCGATCGGTCGGCAAACGTTACGCAGAGGCGGCGCACTGGCTTGAAGGTGATCTTCCGGACGCTGTAGCCGCACTCACGGTTGTGCCATGCACCACCGACTGCGTAAAATCGCGGCTCGTATTCTCCGCGCTCGACTCCAGCGTCGCGGGCGAAATCGAGACAGCCTTTGCGCACGCTGGGCGCACGGTCTGCAGCAACGCGAAAAACCATCGCCTCGGCCGCGATGTTCCGCTCCTTATTCCCGAGATCAACGCGCCCCACCTTCAAGTTGTCACCGCGCAGAAAGCGCGTCGCGGCTGGACAGGTGCGATCGTGACGAATGCGAACTGCGCTTCCACTATCGCCGCACTGGCCCTCGCGCCACTGCACGAGCGGTTCACGGTCACCGCACTGTTTATCGCGACAATGCAGGCCGTTTCGGGTGCCGGCTATCCGGGCGTCCCGTCGCTGGATATACTCGGCAACGTCATCCCGTTCATCGCGGACGAGGAGCCAAAGATCGAAGTTGAGATCGCGAAGCTTCTCGGGACGGTGGCTAATGGTGAGATTCACTCAGCGCCCATTCGCGCCACCGCCCACGCCAACCGTGTCCCCGTCGAGAACGGCCATACGATCTGCATGTCCATAGCGCTGGGGAGTCGTGCGACACCGGAGGAAGTGTCTGAGGCTATCGACGGCTGGTCCGGCTGCGCCGACGCGCTGTCACTCCCCTCGCGTCCCGGGCGGCCGTTGCTTCTGGCGCAATCACCGGATCGGCCGCAGCCACGTCGCGACCTCATGGCCGGCGGCGGCATGACCGTTACCGTCGGTCGCGTGCGACCGGATGCGCTGCTGGATATTCGCCTGGTCGCAATGGGCAGCAACACCATTCGCGGCGCGGCTGGGGGCGCCATCATGAATGCCGAACTGCTGGTGCAAAGCGGAATGCTGGCCGGCGTGTGATTGTCGTCAAGTTCGGCGGCACGTCAGTTGGCGATGCAGAGGCCATAGCTCGCGCCGCCGAAATTGTCGCCGGCCGGCTTGATCGCGCACCAGCTGTGGTCGTCTCCGCGGCCAGCGGAACTACAAACGCGTTGCTCGCGATCGCCGAGCAGGCCGCTCGCGGACATCTCATCGGAGCGGTTCGCGGGGTCGAAGCGGTGCGGCAGCGACACCTGACAATGTGCGATGATCTGCTCGCGAACGCGGCTGGCGGGAACGATACGTCAGCCGAGGTCGCCGCGATTTGCGACGAGATAGCGAGCCTGGCCGAGGCGCTCGCGACGTTGGGACACATCACGCCTCGCAGCCTGGATGCCGTTGCGTCGTTCGGCGAGCAGATGTCGTCGCTCGTCGTGACCGAAGCGTTCCGCGCGCGCGGGATTCGGGCGCAGCATGTGGACGCGCGCACGGTGATGATCACGAGCGATCATTATACCGAGGCTGAGCCCCTAGCGGACGCTATCGCGGAGCGCGCACGCGACCTTGTGACTCCCATAATTCGTGCCGGCGCCGTCCCAGTGATGGGCGGATACATCGGCGCTACCCGGGCCGGCGTCACCACCACGCTCGGCCGCGGGGGTTCCGACTACAGCGCATCACTCCTGGGCGCAGCACTCGGTGCGGACGATATCGAGATCTGGACCGACGTCGATGGCATGCTCACCGCCGACCCACGGGTGGTTCCCGATGCGCAGCTGATTCAGCAGATCCGCTTCGATGAAGCCTCCGAGCTCGCTGCCTTCGGCGCAAAGGTGCTGCACCCGAATACGATCGCTCCGGCCGTGAGGCGCGGCATTCCCGTGTACATCTTCAACTCGCGCAGTCCGGCTGGCGCGGGCACGCGCATAACCTTCGATGCCCCGCGACGCGGCGTTACAGCAATCGCCGCCAAGGGCGACATTACCGTCGTGAAGGTCAACGCGCCACGCATGCTGCTCGCAAAGGGATTCCTGCGCGCCGTCTTCGAAATCTTCGAACGGCACCGCACGTCTGTCGACGTAGTCTCCACCTCTGAGGTATCCGTTTCGGTGACGCTGGACGAAGCGGAAGGGCTGGACGCACTCATGGTTGATCTACGCATGCTTGGAGATGTCGCGATCGAGCGCGATCGGGCCGTGATCGCGATCGTCGGCGCAGGAATCGGCGATCACGGCAACTGCATGGGCCGCGCACTGAACGCGCTCGGCGACACGCACGTTTACATGCTTTCCCTCAGCGCCAGCGGAATTAATCTCACCGCCGTTGTGGATGGAAAGGCGATGCACGGTGCCGTGCGTGTGCTGCACACTGAATTCTTTCCGCGGCAGAACGCATGAGCGCAGCCGTAAGCACACCCATGAGTACGGCGCGTATCGCCATTATCGGCCACGGTAAGATGGGCCGCGCCGTCGAGGACCTTGCCCGTGCGGCCGGAGCCACCATTGCGGCGGTAATCGACCGCGACGTCCCGATCGACGCGGATTCACTACGAGGCGCCAACGTTGCCATCGAATTCAGCGAGCCTTTATCCGTCGTTGCAAACGCCATCGCGTGCATTGATGCTCATTGCCCTGTAGTGATCGGCACCACCGGCTGGTACGATCGGCTGGATGCGGTCACTGAGTACGCGCTCGAGCACAACGGCTCGATGCTGTGGTCGGCCAATTTTTCTCTCGGTGTGCATGCACTTGTCCAACTCGTCCGGGACGCCGGTGCGCTCTTTGCGAATATCACCGGCTTCGACGTGCAGCTTGTCGAGACACACCATGCCGCCAAGAAGGATGCCCCGTCCGGCACCGCACTGCTGCTCAAGCACACCGTGGAGTCCACGCTCGGCAGGTAGGTTCCGATAACGAGTGTTCGTATCGGTTCGGTTCCGGGAAGCCACGAGCTCCTTCTGGACGGCGCATTCGAGCAGATTGTTATCTCACATGACGCACGCGACCGCCGCGTATTCGCCGAAGGCGCGCTGGTCGCCGCGCGTTGGTTGGTTGGAAAACGAGGAGTATTCACTCTTGCTGATGTGCTGAGCCCAGGGGACGTAGAAACATCATGACCGATCCTATTCGCGGTGCTGGCACCGCCATTGTCACCCCATTCACTCCCAACGGACAGTTGGATGAGTACGCGCTGCGCCGGTTCGTCGCGTGGCAAGTGGAGCAGGGGATCGATTACCTGGTTCCGTG
>JBPCNJ010000256.1:0-4549 GCA_051001375.1 Gemmatimonadaceae bacterium | reverse complement strand
CACTATCGATGCGCTCGTTCCAGTCGTGGAACGGTGCAGCTGTAGCTTGCCGTTGGATCTCTTCCAGCCATGGGTCTTCGCGCGGAGGCTGGTAGTAGTGCCCGTGGATGACGATGGAACGCGGCATCAGCTGACTGCTGGTCTCAAACCCAGCGCGATCGCAATCGAAGGCAGTACATCGGGAAAGAGATCGTCGCGCGTGCGAAGCTCTTCCGCGATTCGCGTTGCGTTGTCGAATGATCTTGTCGCGAGGCCATCGCGCAGCGCTCCGAGCAGGCGTGTAAGGTCGGACGTGTGCGAGTGGAAGCGATGATCTGCGTAGTCCGTCGCCTCGCCCGTGGAGATGATGAACTGCCAGTCGGATGACTGCGCGAGCAGTAGCTCGCGGGCTGCCTGTGCGAGCGCCACATGGGCCGACGGCTCCGCGAGCGCACGGGGAGCAATATCCCAGAACGCGTCCTCCAGCGGCCACAGGCGAAGCCACGTCCACGCTGTGCGCGGGTTGAGCCACATGCTGAAATCTCCAGCCGCGCCCCAGGAACCTTGAGCCAGACGCAGTCCCGGCCGCTCCGGACGCTCGGCCAGATGCTGCGACGCGGTGACCGGGCGCACATTGCCGTGCGGCAGTAGCGCACGAAACAGATCCGCCAGAAACTGGGTTCCCTCAAACCACCAGTGACCGTACAGCTCAGTGTCGAATGGAGTTGCAATGAGATTGGTTCCCCAGGGATACTGCTCCCTCGCGAGATTGGCGAGTACCTCCGCGTAGTGCCGTGCGTGCTCGCGTACCTGACCCAACGCGTTGTGCGGCACGTACGGCTGCTTGTCACCCAGATCCGCGCCCGGTGCGCTCACTCGCCAGAGCCGGAGTCCACCAGGATATCGGATCTTGTGGAACTCGAGATACCACTGGTCGCCCGGATAGCCACCGTGCCGGCTCCAGACTTGCGCCGACGAGCGCGGATCGCGCACAAGAACGGACACAGGCTGAGGACCGTCCGCTCCGGGAATGAGATCATATGCACGGTACGGTGTTCGGGTCTCGCCGTCCTCGCGCGCCATCTGTGCATCGGCAAAGAACCAGCGGAAACCAGCTTCGGCGACAAAATCACCCACTCCGGCCCGCACGCGCGGGTGCGGTGCTCCGGGTAGTGGTTCCCACCATCCACGTGGTCGGTACGCACACTCCGGGACCCAGCAGCCTTCCGGCGCCGAGCCGAAGATGCGCGTGTGCTCCGAGCGGCCAAGTCCGAGCTGGAAGCGGATGCTTTCATCCCGCCCGAGCAGCGGCAGAAAGCCGTGCGTCGCCGCTCCGCCAGCAAGCTCGATCCGGCCGCGCGAGGCTAGGTTGCGGAAGGCCGCTGGAATGTCGCGGTTGATCGCATGAAAGAGCGTGCGAAGTTGCTCCAGTCGCGCTCCCCAGAAACGCGCGACGGATGCGAGTGCGCCGCCATCGACCTCCGCCAGCGCCAGTGCGGTCTCCGTGCACGATGCGATTCGAGCTTCGAAGTAGCGGTCCAGCTCGCGACGGAATGTGGGATCAGCGAGCTGGTTCGCGAGCACCGGTGTGAAGCCGATCGTGAGCGGCGCGGGAACCGCGGCCGTCTCCAGCTCCAGGAGATGCGCCAGCAGCGGGAGGTAGCTGTCGATTGCCGCCTCGGAAAGCCAATCAGTTCCGTGCGGCCAGGTGCCGTGGTTGAGTACGTACGGCAGGTGGCTGTGCAACGTCAGGACAAAATCCATCTGACTCCTAGCGGTTCGCTAACAACATGCTAACGGTGCGGCCAGCCGGCGGCGAGCACGCCCCGGTAGACCGACAGGTACCGCTCCTCCGAACGCTCCCACGCAAAGTCGCGCGACATCGCTTCCTGCACCATCAATGCCCATCGATTTCTGTCATTGAATGTGCGTACCGCGCGTACCGCCGTTTGTGCGAATGTATCGGCGTCGTAGGCGTTGAACAGGAATCCGGTAACGCCATCTTCAATCGTGTCGGCCAGCCCGCCCACATCGCGCGCGAGCGGAAGCATTCCATATCGTTGCGAACGCATCTGCGTGAGGCCACACGGTTCGTACTGACATGGCATGAGCAGAATATCAGCGCCGGCAATGAGGCGATGCTCGCGCACGTCTGTGAAATCCGTCTCGACGCGGATCTTGTCCGGCCAGCGCGCAGCGGCCCTCCCCAGCGCCTCCACGTATCGGCGCTCACCGGCGCCAAGAAAGATGAATTGCGCGTCGAGGTTGAAGAAGCCGGTATCCGCGAGGATGAGGTCGAGTCCCTTCTGTGCGACAAGACGTGAGCTCATACCGAAGATGGGGATGCCGGCGCGTTCCGGCAGTGCGTACTCGCGCTGCAGTGCAGCGCGACACACAGCCTTGTTGGTCAGATCCAGACGCGAATAGCGTGCAGCGATGCGGTGATCCGTTTCTGGATCCCACATTCTCTGGTCGATCCCGTTGACGATGCCAACGAATCGATCTCGCAGCGCGAGAAAGGCCGAGCTCAGACCAAAACCGCCGGCAGGTGTACGCAGCTCGTTGGCGTGCGTGCGACTCACGGTGGTCACCGCGTCCGCGAAGGCCATGCCACCTTTTAGAAAGTTTACGCGCCCGAACCACTCCATCTGCGCGAAGTTGAACAGGTCCCATGGCAGTCCGATATCGGGCATCGTCTGCGCCGGGAAGTGCCCCTGATAGCCGGCGTTGTGTACCGACAGCACCGGCGAGATTTCCTGATAGAATGGGTTGCCGGCGTACCAGTTGCGCAGATAGATCGGGGCAAGCGCGGCGTGCCAATCGTGTGAGTGCAGGATGAGCGGCGTCGACGTTATGCGTGGCAGTGCACGGAGCGCAGCCGCGCAGAAAAAGGCAAAGCGGCGGCTGTTGTCCGCGTAATCACCGCCCTCGCCGTACATGCCGTCCCTGTCGAAGTAGTGCGCGTTGTGAATGAAAAAAACTGTCGGGCGCGCTCGCGTGCGTCGCTCCGGCGCATCCGCCGAAGGAACGTGTGGCGGAAGCGCGTACAGCCGCGCCTGCTCCGCACGAGGCCCAACCTGGACCGTGAACGGATCGCCAACAGGCACCAGCGAGCCCACGTTCTGCAGCACTTGCCGGTACAGCGGCATGATCACCGAAGTCGGCACGCCCGACGCGGCCTGGTAGTTCGCCAGACTGGCCACAGCTTCGCCCAGTCCGCCGGTGCGTGCGTACGGTGCGAGCTCAGCGACCAGGTGTACCACACCGGCCCAGGTCCCATCGGTGGTCGTGAGAGGTGAGCGCTCGCCCAGCGTCTGCGTCAGCATGTCCACTCGCGGCTCAGGCCGTAGGTGGATCGTCGACGAACGACTCCGGCCGCATCGCCGGCACGTAATAGTGCGTCGCGTACTGCTGCACCATCCGGCGCGCCGTGAACTTTCGGCCGCCAACGCAGATCGCTTGCTTCATCCGCTGAATCCATCCCATAGGCAGGCCGGCGTCATCGCGCTGGTAGAAGAGCGGCACGACGTCACGCTCGAGAATATTGTACAGCTGCTCAGCATCCGCTGCATCGGCCGCCTGCTCGTCCAGCGCAGAGGCAACGAGTGGGATCGTCCATCCGTTGAGGCCGTTGTACGCCTCCGGCCACCAGCCGTCCAGCGTGCTGAGTTGCGGAATACCGTTGAGCGCAGCCTTCATGCCGCTGGTACCGCTTGCTTCCAAGGGAACGCGCGGCAGATTGAGCCAGAGATCCACGCCCTGAACCAACCGCGCCGCGCTCTGCATGTCGTAATTCTCCACGAATGCGACTCTGCCCGCGAGCGATGCGTCCTGAGTGAACTCGTACACGCTCTGAAGAATCCGTTTGCCAGGTACGTCCGCCGGGTGTGCCTTCCCAGCGAAAACAAGTTGTACCGGACGCCGCTCGTTGGTGAGGAGCGCCCGCAAGCGCTCCAGGTCGTGGAAGATGAGATCGGCCCGCTTGTAGGTCGCGAACCTGCGCGCAAACCCGATCGTCAGGGTGTCTGGATCGAGTAGCAGACCATCGGAAACGCCGCGTAGCGCCTCGTGTTCCACGCTCGTGGATTCCCCGCTTGTCAATTCTGCAGCCGGACTGCTCCAACGGCGTCGCGCGGTATCACGCAGCGCGTTGAGCAGCGTGTACTTGAGCGACCGGTGCGCTCCCCAGAGCGCCGCGTCGTCCAGCGACAGCACCCGCTCCCAAACGGCCGGATCGTCTCGGCGGGATTCCCAATCGGGGCCGAGTGCGCCGTTGAGAAGGGCCAGTAGATCGTCCGACATCCACGTGGCCAGGTGCACGCCATTGGTCACGGATCCAATCGGAACCTCTGCGACCAGTCTGTCCGGCCAGAACGGCTGCGACATCTCGCGCGACACCTCACCGTGTCGCGCCGCCACGCCATTCACCTGCCCGGAGAGTCGGATCGCGGCAGCGGTCATGTCGAAGCTGCCGTCCTGCGTCGAGGGACGGCGTCCCACGGACAGGAACGCCTCTTCAGACACTCCCATCTCTTCCCAGATTGGTCCCGCGCATCGGGCCACATCTTCA
>JBPCNJ010000255.1:0-12637 GCA_051001375.1 Gemmatimonadaceae bacterium | reverse complement strand
CGGCGTGCACGATTCCGTGATTCATGAGCAGACCGCCGGGCTTGAGCAGCGCATACAGCCTCTGGAAATACGTGGGCAGCTGTTCTCGTCCTACGTGTTCCACCATCCCCACGCTCACTATTTTATCGAACGATGCATCGAGCGGGAGATGCCGGTAATCGCGCACCTCGACGGTGCAGCTTGATTCCAGGCCGGCCGCCTTGATCCGCTCGCGAGCCAGCGCCGCCTGCTCGTAGCTCAGCGTGACGCCGGTCGCGGTCACTCCGTACCGCTGTGCGGCGTGCATGATGAGACCGCCCCAGCCGCACCCAACATCGAGGAAAGTGTCTCCCCGACGCAGTCTGAGCTTGCGACAGATGTGATCGAGCTTCGCCTCCTGCGCCGTGTCGAGATCAACATCGGTGCTCTCGAAGTAAGCGCACGAATACACCATACGCTCGTCCAGCCACAGCTTGTAGAAGTCGTTTCCGACGTCGTAGTGCGAGCGCACAGCGTGGGCATCACGCTCTGGAGTGTGGCGACTGCCTGCCCCAATCGCCGCGGCGTCGCGACGCTCTACGCTGGCGGGAGTGGCGGATCCCGGTGACGGCAGCGTTAGGAGCGTACGCACGATGCGCGCGACCGCGGCCGGGCTCGTAACGCGCTCACGAATGGGCTCGCCCAGCGCGGCGGCCTGCTGTACGTCGCCTTCGATGTCGAAGTCGCCGTGAATAAATGCCTGGCAAATGCGCAGTTCCGACGGCGGGAGCAGCATCTGCCGGAGCGACCCAGGGTTGCGCAGCACGAGAGTAAACCGTGCCATGCCGCTGCCGGCGTCATCGGTGACACCGTTCCAGAACCGAACGGCAAACACACGCCCGGACGGCGGCCCGAATATCTGTGATAGGACTGATCGAGCGGCGGTTAGTGATTCGTCGTGCGACTGATCGTACGAGTCGTCCTGTGCTGCCGCTCGGTAAGGGCTCTGAGAAGTGTCGGACTGCGCTGTTCCGCTAGCGCGCGCACGCTCCGGCGCGTCGCCCTTCTGCTCAGGGTTGGTGACTACACCCATAGGTTGCTGCTCCAATCGTGAGAGGCTTGGGGGTTCATCTCCAAGCATTGCATAAATCGGGCAGCATCTCCCCGTCAGTCCAAAACAGGACGTGCGGGCTGGCGAATCTGTTTGGTTACGTTACCCGGACGGCACTTCCAGCGGCACTTCCAGCGGCGCTACCAGATGTATTTGATGTAGATAACCATGAAGGTTACCAGCAACGCAGACCATCCGAGAGTGCTGCCGAAGCTAGGCGCTTCCAGCCCTGTCTTTATTCGCTTGCGTGGGGTCATGATGTTCTAAACATAGCAATTTGGGCACGCGAGGAGCACACGAATCGATGCGCATTGGTTTGCGAAGTAGTACGCCACGGCATACAGGGACGAATGATACCGTCAAACGACACTGCCGGTAGGCTAGGTTTAGAGTCATGACTCAGCCAATCGTAATGGCGATCGACGCCGAATTCCCGCTGGAGCGCCGGCGACTGCCAGACGATCTGGAATTGGCCCCTGATTCAGCGGTGGTCGGCACCTATATAGGCGATAGCCTGGTTGCCCGTTGCGCCGGACCGCCAGACTGGACCCCGGAGTCGGATATGGGGCTCTTCGATGTGCCGAGGCAGGTTCAGTATAGTGGTGTCGAGGCAGAGGACGGGACCATTCGCGCGGAACTCGGCGCCCTGATTCCAGCGGCCGACATGCCGCGCGAGCCGTGGGAGGCAGGACCGGACGAGGACATCCCGCCGCTGCTCTTTCCACTCGGCGTCATTGTGCGAATTCCAGCAGATAGGACCGCCGGTGATGACCTCGTAACGGAGTGCGCCAGGCATCTGCTCGCCGTGCTGACGGGCGGTGGGGAACCTGTGGTCGATCGCATCCTCAAGCGACTCTGAACGGAGCGATGGCAGCCAGGAGTGAGCGGCACCAGGGACGATTTGAAGCCACACGTTAGCGGGCATTAAGTGCGTCAGCGTAATGCTGGTGTAAGGTTCGGCGGATTACCTTGCCCGAGTATTAAGCCATGTCAGGAGTACTTGAGATGACCGCTGCGCGACACGTACTATCCCGCACACTGCTGAGCATGCTAGCGCTCGGCGTGTCTGTTATCAGCATGTGTGCTATCGACGCGTGTGCGCGAAACACGGCCACGCCGCCCTCACGTAGTACCGCAGCGGCGGTGTTACCGGCGCACGAGTTCGATCACGTCATCATCGTGGTACTGGAGAACGAGAACGCAGCGATAGTAGACTCGGTCCCGGTAATGGACTCGCTTGCCAGGCGCGGTGTCGCGCTTGGAAACTACTACGCTGTCGCGCATCCTTCGTACCCGAACTACCTCGCGCTCATATCGGGCCAAACGTTCGTCGAAAAGGATGCACGAGCGCGTCACGATCCCGACGCGTACCACGCGCTTGACTTCGGTGATGCCCAGCTACTCATCAATGCTCGGACAGTCATCGATCGATTGCAAGCAAAGAGGCTATCATGGGATGTGTTCGCCGAGGACTATCCGGAATCCAGCGCGGCTCCCGCTCGGTGCGATTGGCAACGCGAGTCGGGGTTGTATGTGCGGAAGCACGTGCCGTTTCTGAGCTTCACGGAATTCCATGAGCATCCGAGCTGGTGTGCGCATGTGCGCAATCTCAAGTGGTTCAGCAAGGACTCACTTGCCGCCTACACTTTCATCGCGCCCAACCTCATTCACGACGGACATGACGCGCCACTCGACAGCGCCGTGAAGTGGGTCAGCACATTTCTGCGACCGGTCCTCGCCGATTCAGCGCTCATGCGGACCACGCTCGTCGTGATCACGTTCGACGAGTCCGCCAATCCGCTCACCGAGAAACTCGGCGGATCATCACGCCCGAATCGCATTTACACGGCGTTGATCGGCGGCATGGTACGCGCTGGAACGGTCTCCAACGCTCCGTATAGCCACTACAGCCTGCTCCGCACCATCGAACTCAACTTTGGTCTTACGCCGTCGCTGTTGCCTCCCGGAGTCGATCCGATCAGCGACGTATGGGGACGCGGGGTGCACTGAAGCGATCCGGATTCCGAGCGTTGCGGAACTAGAATGAGGTACGTAGCCCCGCACGCACGACGCGCCCGTCCAGTGGAGCCCAAACGTCGGTCGTCCATCGCCCGGTGCGGCTCTGTCGAGGGAGCAACAGTGGGTCGAACCGCGTTTGCAGAACGTCCGTCACGTTCTCCGCGCTCGCAAAGAGCTGGACATGTCCGACTGTCTGGGTCGCGAGCAGCTCGACGGTCGTGTATGGCCGAGTGATGGTGCGGAATGGATCGTCCTGCACGAATTGCTTCCCGGTGTAGTACGCTTCGACAGCTACACGCGTCCCCGTTTCGTCAATGTCGAGCGCCACATCCAGTCCCGCGCGATGTGACGGGTTGAGCGGGACTGGCTGCAGAGGAGTACGACCGGCACCTGTGCGGTCAAATGAGAACTCGCGTGCCTCCAGGACGCTGTAGAACGCGGTCACCGATACCGGGTCCGCGGTGTACACGGCGAAGAGGTCGACCCCGCGTGTACGTGTGGGGCTCGGTGCATTGAGCAGCTCGAGCGCATACGGACCGCTTGCCAACTCGTGTGTGGTCAGCGGGTACAGTATGTCCGACGCGTATGCAGTTGCATTCACGTCGAGCGCACCACGATGGTAGCCGAGGTCGAAGGATGCGTAGCGTGCACGCTCGAACGTGTGCGACACGGAGCCCGTGCCGGTGAACGGCCTGGTCCGCAACAAGCCAGTGGCTTGTGTCTCCTCGGTCAATGGCGTCGGCGCAAAGCTTCCGAGACCGCCCGAGAGCCGTTCCGTCCACCCGGATGGCTGGCGAAGGAGAATCGCGGCAAGCGGGGCGCATGTGGTCCCGGACACGTTGTGGTGATCACACCGCGCTGTGGCCGATGCCGACACCCAGTCGTTCGCGACCGCGGTGAGCTGCGCGAACGCGGATGTGGTTACGAAGGCGTAATTGAAACCTGACACATCCAGGTTCCGGTATGCATCGGCCTGGAGCGCCGCGCCTGCGACCCAGATGAATCGTCCTTGAGCGGCCGTGATCGACGCCTCGGCGAGCCCAGTGTGCGAGCGATCACGTTCCGGCGTGCTCCCTAGCATCCGCGACCGCTGTACCGCGGCTACTGAGCTTCGGAGGTTGATCGCCGTGCCAGGATTCAGCACAATCTTGCCCACGAGTCCTGCGTCTGAGTGTCGAGTGACCAATTGCTCGACAAAGGGAGTTCCCGCTGGCGTTGTACTCCCACCTACGGTGCCGCCGCGGCGGTCATCAGCTGCAGCGCCGACAGTCGCGAGAAGGTTGCTGCCGTTCGCACCAGTCCAGTACAGGCGCGGCCGGACTTCAGCACGCGACGAATGAACGACATCAGCCCATCCGTCACGATCACCGTCCGTTGTAGGGTCGTGATGTGCACCGCCTAGGAGTGTGTACCCGAACGACGGTGTGAGGCGGTCCGCGATGAATGCCACGCCGTCGAGTGCACCGTGCGAGGACGCGGCAACAACGGCATCACGTACTGCCGGACCTCCGAGTGAGGGCGGCCGTCGAGTGACAAAGTTCACCACGCCGCCGAGTGCGGAAGGGCCGTACAGCGCCGACGACGCGCCCTTGACTACCTCCACCTGAGCCAGGTCCAACGGCGCCTGCTGCACCAATGAGAAGGCCGCCTCGGCAGCACTCCCGAGCGGGAGTCCATCGGTCAAGAACTCCGTGTACTCGCCGCGGAACCCCTGCACGCGGAGCGTGGCGCCGCCGAGACCGGGTGCGATGGACTGAACACGAACGCCCGGGATCTCCGCGACCATCTGCGTCAGATCCCCCGGCCGCACAGCGTTCTTCTCGCCGATGTCCTCACCGGCGAGCACCTCAACGCGAAGTGGCACCGCTTCGACGCGTTGTTCCGTGCGGGTCGCTGTCACGACGACGGGGGCGACCTGGGTCGCTTGCTCAACGAGCGAGAATGCCAGGGTGGAGTCCGTAGCTGGAGCAAGAACCAAGATCGCGGAATCCGAGCGGAACCCAAGCTTGCTGACGACAATCGTCCGCTGACCCGCGGCAAGCGTAAGAACAGCCGTGCCCTGCTCGTCCGTACGCGCACCACTCCGACCAGAGCGGACGACGACGTCTGGTAGGGGATCTCCCTGTGCCGTTACGACAACGCGTATGCGAGCACGGTCAGAATCCGCGACGGCCACCACGCCATTCTGGGCTCGCAACCTAACGGGCGCGACGGCGATCCATACACCGGACGCTACCAGCGCCGCGACAATTAGGCACTGGACGCCACGCAGTAGCAGTAACGGCAGCAATGACGACAGCACGTCAGAAACCTATCGCATCCCCGGCTACCGGGCGCACTGGAATGCACCCTGGAATGAAAATGCCTGATCATTCAACAGCCACGCCGTCGCAGGTTGCCGCTGTTGCAGTTCTCAGTCTCCTGCTGCTCGGCGGCGGTGTGCTAGTGTGTGTGCTGTACGGCCAACCTGCGATGCGCCCCGGCATGTAGACAGCGACGTGCACCGAGATGCAGTCGCGTCAGCGGCTGTGCTTGTACATCATGTCCACAAGCTCGTCGTACATCGCGTTCGCATCTTCGCCGCCCTTCTGGATCGCTGATGTCGCACAGTGCTTCAGGTGGTTGCGCATGAGCTCGCGACCAACCGAACGAAGCGCCTCGTGCGCGGATGCAATCTGGGTCATGATGTCTGCACAGTATCGGTCTTCTTCGACCATCTTTTGCAGCCCACGAACCTGTCCCTCGATTCGGCGCAGTCGTGTGATGTTCCGTGCCTTCGCATCCGGATCCACGCCAATTGCCTTCCGTCCGCCCCCGGGTCCGTCCTCGCCTACTCCGCATGCGCACCCGACGTATGGTAGGTGCTGGCTGCTGTTCTCATCAGCATTGTCGTGCGGCGTGAGGGATCTCTTCTTGAGTACTGTCATAGACTTTTCCATCACGCGAGTCGAGCGTGGCGAAGGCGGAGACTGTTGGACACCACGCTCACAGAGCTGAAGGCCATCGCTGCACTCGCGAGGATGGGGCTCAGCAGGAGGCCGAATGCCGGATACAGAACGCCGGCGGCGATCGGGATTCCGATCACGTTGTAGACAAAGGCCCAGAACAGGTTCTGCTTCATAGTCCGCATTGTCTGCCGGGACAGCGTAATTGCCTGCGCAACGCTCCGAAGATCGCCACGCATGAGTACGACGTCCGCCGCCTCAACGGCGATATCCGCACCCGAACCGATCGCGATCCCAACATCAGCCTGGCTCAGGGACGGCGAATCATTGACACCATCGCCCACCATCGCGACTACGTGGCCGGCTGCCTGAAGCCGCTTGATCTCGGCCACTTTCCCGGCCGGCAGCACGCCCGCAACAACCCGGCTGACTCCGGCTGAGCGTGCGATCGCGTCCGCGGTGCGTTGGTTGTCACCGGTCAGCATGACAACGTCGAGTCCCATCCGTTCGAGACGCTCGATGGCCTCCCGCGACGTCCCCTTGATCGGGTCGGCGACCGCGATGACCGCCGCGAGTGCACCGTCCAACGCGACGTACATCGGCGTCTTGCCGTCGTTGGCAAGCTGCTCAGCCGCGGTGCGGAGTGGAGTTGTGTCTATCGCGTAGTCCGTCATCAGTGATTCGTTGCCGACCACCAACGCGATGCCATCGACCGCGCCGAGCGCGCCCTGGCCCGTCTGCGACTGGAACGCCTGGACTGGTGTGAGCCGCAGCGAACGAGCTTTGGCGTACCGAACGATAGCGTCAGCGAGCGGGTGCTCGGACGAGCCCTCGAGCGACGCAACAAGTCGCACCACATTGTCTTCTGTAGCTTGTGTTGTATCTGCGGACCCGGGCGCTAGCACGACATCCGTGACGGCTGGCTTTCCATCGGTCACAGTCCCTGTCTTGTCCAGCACGACCGTGGTCACATCGCGCGCGCGCTGTAGCGCCTCGCCTCCCTTGATGAGAATTCCGAGCGCGGCGCCACGTCCGGTCGACACCATTACGGCAGTGGGTACCGCCAGTCCCATGGCGCACGGACATGCGATGATCAAGACAGCGACCGCAGCCGCGAAGCCTCGGACCAGCGGGGCGGAACCGCCGGTGATGTCGACGGTCAGGTACCATGCAACGAACGTCAGGATTGCAAGGGAGATCACAACCGGCACGAACACCGCACTCACGCGATCAGCGAGTCGCTGAATCGGCGCACGAGAGCCTTGAGCATCACGCATGAGTCGCACGATCTGCGCGAGCGTGCTGTCCGTGCCCAGCGTCGTGGCCGCGTAGCGGAAGCTACCTGTCTTGTTGATCGTGCCACCAATCACCCGGTCGCCGGACTTCTTCTCAACGGGGAGAGATTCACCCGTCAACATGGATTCATCGACGGCGCTGACCCCGGAGACAATGTTCCCGTCTACCGGCACGCGCTCGCCAGGACGCACGACGACGAGGTCGCCGCGAATGAGCGACGCAATCGGAACATCCACTTCGCTTGTCGTGTCGCCGGAACCCTGGACAATACGGGCCGTCTTGGGTTGCAGTTGCACCAGTGCGCGAAGCGCGGTCGATGTTTGCCTCTTCGCACGTGCTTCGAACGCGTTGCCCGTCAGGATGAGCGCAATAATGAAGATGACCGCTTCGTAGTACACGTCCGGCGCCACCCCGTGAGCCACGAAGAAGCGCGGCGCCACGGTCGCGATCACCGAGTATACGAACGCGGCTCCCGTTCCGACCGCGATCAGCGTGTTCATGTCAGCCGAGTGGTGCCGGAAGCTGGCCCACGCGCGCGTGTAGAAGTGCCGGCCTGCCCAGAGCATCACACCGATGGTCAACAGAAGGAGCGCGTACGACAGCGCGACGGTGTTGATCCGGTACACCCAGGGCATGACGGTCCTGAGGGCTGGCGTGAGTGACGTCATCATCCAGTGCATGAACGGATCGGCGGCCTGCCGGTGTGATCCCGCCACGAGTGCGCGGCCGTTCGCTTCCATGATCGGCATTGAGAAGATCATTGCGACCAGTGCCGCGATTCCGCTCACGATCGCCTTCAGACGGAGTTCTCGGAACTCCTCCTGCTGTGCGTGGTCGCGTGCTTCCTGTTCCTCAAAGGCGCTTTCCTCGGGCGAGGCGAGCTCGGCGCCGTAGCCGGTGCGCTGAATGGCTTCGACCAGCCGCGTCGGCGTCGTGACCGCCGGATCGTACGTGACGGACGCCGAATTCATCATGAGGTTGACGGATGCGTCTGCCACGCCTGGCTCCTTTTGAAGCGCACGCTGGACATGTGCCTGGCACGCAGCGCACGTCATTCCCGTCACGGGGATGCGCATCATTTCGGCGTGCGTGCTCCTGGAATCCTTCGTCAGAAGTGCCGGATTGTCATGCGCGTCTGCTCCCGGCTGTGAGCTTACCTCAGGATCAGCGACTGTCGTCATGGCCATGGAAAAAGTACCAGTTGACCCAGATGATTGAGGCAGCCCCGCCTAAGAGCACTGCCCAGTCGGTGATGTTCACGCGGGCCGTCCTGCTGACGGCGCGGAGTCGGACGGCTGAGCGTCGTAACCGGAATCCACAATCGCGTTAATTATCTCGGCCGAAGAAGTCTTGGAAGGATCGTACGCGACCGTCGCGCTTCCGATCTCGACCTGCTCTGAGGTGACCCCTGCGACCTGCTTGATCGCGTTGGTCACGCGCGAGACACAGTGTCCGCAGCTCATTCCGCTGATTTGAAGCTTGAGATCCTGCATGCTGGATTCCTCTGGATTGGTTGCGAAGGATCGGATTACCGCAGTCTTATTCTCCATTAAAACTAACATACCCCCTACCCCTATATCAAGTGGTGTCGCGCAACGGTGTCCAATGCTGCGCACTCGCGAACTATCAGTTGGACAGCAGCCAGGGTGACAAGGAAATCTGGCAATACGCGGGCGCACGAACAGTTGGTACAGCTGGCTCGTAACCCCGCCGTGCTACCGCCGGCGCAACGGCAATACCTTAGCGGCCATGGCTCGGCTCACCACGATTCGGTCGGGACGTCCTTCGGGACCGGCAGCGTGTTCAGGTACGTGACAATTCTCCAGATGAATTCCTGTGGCAGTGCACCCCCGAACGCGGGCATGCCGTGCGGACGGCCGTAGTAGATCGATTGGAATATCTCACCGTCCGCTCCGCCGTAGCGCCAGCGGCCATCCGACAGGCTTGGGCCGACCCAGCCGGTAGCCCCGCCCCCGTGACACCCATCACAGTTCATGGAGGTGAAGAGCTGCGCGCCGGCCGCGGCTGCTTTCGCATCACCGGCGAACGGATTGTGCAGGGTATCTCCGGGCGGGGCAATCCCACCAGCAAAGATGTGTTCGTCGTGACGAACGGCGGGCGGAGCCGTGGGTGCGGCAGGGGTCGAAGTCGCTGCGGCGTGCGTTGCGCTTCCCGCACTCGCGTCCTTCCTGCCACTGGTGCTACCGGTGCATGCCGAAGCTCCGAGGAGAGCCATCATCGGCAGCACAGTGGCGAATCCGTGTGTCGTTGTCATCTGTTCGTCCGGCTATAGCGCGAAAACCCACACACTTCCGCCCTGGCTCGTATGACGGGCGAGTTCGCGAATGAAGTCCGCCGGATCGCGCACGTCCGCGGGATCGTCTGACCGCACATCTCCAGACAGCAGGAACCAGTCACCGCCGATCCCTGCATAGACGGCGACGTACTGCTTGCCGTCCGGACCCCTGTACGTGATCGGGTTCCCAACAACGCCCGAGCCCACTTTGAACTTCCAGAGCGCTCGCCCAGTCCTGGCATCAGCCGCCTTGAACCAGCCGTCGAGCGTGCCGTAGAACACAATACCGCCGCTGGTCACAACGCTGCCACTCCAGACCGGGAACTGCTCCTTCGTTTCCCACACCTTCCGTCCCGTGGCCGCGTCCCACGCTATGAACGCTCCCAGGTTACCGCCGTGGCCCGCATGATATGGCGTATTCGCTCCGATGAATGGAGTCCCGACAATTCGCGCCACCTTCCCCGCCTGATAGTCCATGCAAAAGTTGTTGGTCGACGCATAGAACAGTCGAGTCAGGGGCGAGTACGCGACAGACGAGGCTGGACTCCGCCCGCCCTCCAGCGAGGGGCAGACGTTCAGGACGTTGCCCTTGGACGCGCCCGTCTGCTTGCTGGAATCGAGAACCGGACGTCCGCTCGCCAGGTCGATCCGCTTGGCCCAATTGACATCCACGTACGGCTCGGCGACGAGCACCTCACCGGTTGCACGGTCAATCGTGTATGCGAAGCCGTTCTTGTCGAAGTGAACCAGAACCTTGCGCGGCCGTCCTTTAATCGTGAGATCGGCGAGAATCATGTCTCCGACCGCATCGTAGTCCCAGTTGTCATGCGGTGTGAACTGGTAAGCCCACGCCAGCGATCCGTCCGCCGGGTGACGGGCGAGTACGCTGTTAGTCCACTTGTTCGCGCCGACACGCTGTTCGGGGTTGTACGGTCCGGGATTGCCGACACCGAAATAGACCAGGTCGAGAGCTGGATCGTAGGACATCCATCCCCAAACCGGAGCCCCAGAATGTCTCCAGAGATCTGTGGGCCAACTGTTGAGCGACAGTTGGGTACCCTTATCGTAGAACGGCTTGAAGATGCCCGGCTTCGCGAGCATGTCCCCGTCCGGACCCGTGTTGTAGCCGATCCAGGCTATGCGACCCGTTTTCAGATCGAGACCGGTGACCCGTCCGCGGATCCCGAACTCGCCGCCTGAAACCCCGACAATGACGCGATTCTTAACAATGAAGGTCGCGAGTGTCACCGTCTCTCCCTGGGACGGCGAGGCCGTTTTGGTTTTCCACACCTCCCTGCCGGTTGCCGCGTCGATCGCGACCGTGTGCCCGTCCAACAGGTTGTACACGATCTTGCCATCGGCGTAGAACGCGCCTCGATTGATCACGTCGCAACAGGAGATGCCGACGGCGTTCGGGCTTACCGCGGGGCGGTACTTCCATTTCAGCGGATAGCCTTCCTTGGTGAGATCGAAGGCATACAGCACGTTCGGGTACGGCGTGACCACGTACATCGTGCTGTTGACGACGAGCGGCTGTCCCTCGTGTCCCGCGAGAACACCGGTCGAAAAATTCCACACCGACCGAAGCCTACCGACGTTTTTCACGTCGATCTGCGCCAACTCGCTATACCGCGTGGCCGCGTAGTTCTTACCGGGCATCGTCCACTGCCCGTCCTCAGTTCCCTGTGCGCCGATTGGAACGGCGCAGACGGCGGAGGAGAGCAGGACTGATGAAATCGCGACACGCAAACGACCTGTCAGTCCGTGCCGGGTCATCGACCGGGTCGTCTCAGATGTCCTCTGTCCATGCACTACAAATGGGCGCTCGCTCCGGGCGATTGTCAAGCAACCACAGGGCCAGCCGCCGAGCGCTCCACAGGCCGCGTACACCGGCATCACCTTAGCCGGGTGCGAGACCGGACCACCGGACTGCGAGTGTAGCCAGACGTCGTGCCGCGCGTCTTCGGCGAAGTAGCTGCCAAACCGCTGGAATAACTGCTCGACTTGGGTTTGATCAAGCGCGGGGCTCTCGTATCGGCCGAGCGGCGCACCGGTGCGGCTCGTATGAAGCACATAGAGCAATTTGTATGGAGGACTGAGCACCGTGCTGAGGAGGGCCAACGCCGCGCTGTGGCCGCCGCGGAGCCCGATAGTGAGACGTTCGATGCAGCCGGAAACGCACTCGCATCCGAACGTGTTGTCGTACTCGAACGGCACTTCCACCCCGTCGATGTAGCGCGCGATTTTAACTGTCACGGCCGACCTCGGAGTGGAAGCGTCTGAGGATCACGTTCAGCGACAAGCATACAACCGCCGATCCAAGACACAACGCTATCGTTGGCCGGTCAGGCATCGGCCAATAGGATATACCCGCAGGAGTTGTTGCGTATAGCATGAGCAGCGCCGCCGACATGCCAACAAACAGTGCGAGTCCGGTGCGCGGGTATGCCAGAGCCAGGAGTATGGGAAGACTGAGAGCCGCCTCAACGGTCACCATAGTCCACTCCCGAGTTGTCTGCGGCGACCCGCCGAAGAAGCCGTACACCCCAACGGTGAAGGCTAGAAATGGGAGCCAGGCGCCGAGTGCAATAACGACGCACAGGCCGGAGAGCAGTTCGAAACGTGTGAGTGGTCGATCAATCATCGTTGCGTGCTGGATCGGCCAGGTGCATGACGCTTCTGGATTGACCGCTCGGGTGCGCCGTTTGCAATGTGGTCGGCACGGTCGACCGGGGTAGCCGGTAACGATGCATCTAACTGTATTGCGGCGCCAGTGCGGCAACGCACTGGCTAGCTGCACCGTTCTTAGCGGCGGCTCACCGCACGATGCAGCGCGTGCTCGTGATTCCTGCCTTGGCCTACTGCGCCCGAACCGACTGTCAACTGATCGTGAACGGCAACACCATGCCGTGCATAAAATGCGGCTTTCCGTCGGCTGCATCTGGCACAAAGCACAGGAACGCGTAATCACCCGGCGCGAGTGTCGCGGTGAAATACACCGGGCCGCCCGCG
>JBPCNJ010000254.1:0-17704 GCA_051001375.1 Gemmatimonadaceae bacterium | reverse complement strand
GTCACAGGCAGCGTCCCGAACTTGGACCAACCAATTCGTACGATGTCGGCCGAAAGCGTGGTACCCGCAAAGCCCGAATACCCGATGCCGGCCTGTGCTTGCCACGGGTCAGTGATCCGGGAGTCGCCAAATTGGTTCGTCAGCGCGCCTGAGCCCGTGAACTGGCTGGCGAGGACCAGATCCAACGGGGCTGACGCGCCCTTGGGAACGATCGGGTTGTTCTGCGCCAGGATCAGACCCGTGGCGGTCTGCGTGAACGTCGCGTCGGCTCCGGAATAGTGGAAGCCAAGCGCGGACAGATACCGCCCGCCAATGGACCATCCATTGTATTTGCCGTGAATGCCGACGTTGTAGCCGACTGCGTGCGACGAGCCCTTGAGCCGCACGCGACCAAACTCCGTGTTATTGGCAATCCCGAGCTGTCCGAATGAGATCGGGACACCGCCCACGACCGCAGCTACCTGCTGCGATAGGTCCAGAGCCTGCGTCAGCTCCACCGTGGAATTGCCGAGCACCGGCCCGCCGCCGATGGACCAGTTGTTGTTGAGTTGATACGCCACGTTCGGCTGAACGTAGATGGACGTCAGCTTGGCCTTGAGCGCCGAGAAGCGACCGGGGAAGTTGTCGTACCACTGCGACGTGAGGCCGTACGGCACGTACACACCAAGGCCGATCGCGACGCGCCCGCGATGCACGTTTCCGAAAAAGCTGGGGACCAGCGCCGGCTGGATGTTACTGGGATACCGGATGCCGGAAGTGTCCTGGGTGAAGCCGCCCTTGATGATGATGGCGTTGGCACCGAGGCTGATGCTTCTCGTCGCCAGCTCGGCGGTGGCGGCCGGGTTCCAGAAGATGACCGATGCGTCGTCGCACGTTGCGCCGGTGACCGCAAAGCCTCTGGCCACCGCGCAGGTGCCGATCTCATTGAGCCCGAAGCCCTGGGCCGAAAGCGACGCCGACGGTGAACAGAGCGCGATCACGGCAAGCCATCGCACCTGGCGTGGGAGTGACATACGAAGCCTCATGCTCTTTTGAATTAAGGTTACGGGCGGGCTGAACCAACGGGTTGAACCAACGGGCTGGCCAATTTCGCGCTACGCCCGCGGGGTGGACCATGATAATAGTCCGCATGGGTGCCCGCCAGGGAACGGTGTGGGGCCACATTGACGTGAGTTGCAGTGGTGGCTAACTTAAAAGGCTATCGCATTTCGCATCCGAATCCCCTGGGATAAAGAAATTCCCTTTCTTTCTATGAAGACTTTCTCCGCCACACCAGCCGACATCCAGCACGATTGGTACATCGTTGATGCCGACGGAATGGTACTCGGACGACTCGCCACTGAAGTTGCGCGTGTCATCCGTGGCAAGCACAAGCCCACCTTCACGCCGCATATGGACGGCGGCGACCATGTGATCGTGATCAATGCCTCAAAGGTAAAGGTCACCGGGCGCAAGGCGGAGCAGAAGCAGTACTTCCGTCACACTGGATACATGGGGCACGAGCGCTTCACATCGTTCGAAACGATGATTGAGAAGCACCCCGAGCGCGTCATCGAGAAGGCCGTAAACGGCATGCTCCCAAAGACGTCGCTGGCTCGCACGCACATGCGCACCAAGTTGCGCGTGTATGCTGGAGCCGCGCATCCGCATCAGGCTCAACAGCCCAAGCCGCTCTCCATCACCACCGACAAGTAAGCATGGCCGACGCACAGACGCACACCATCGGGCGCCGCAAGGAAGCGACTTGCCGCGTGTACATCAAGGCTGGCTCGGGCAAGTGGCTCGTAAACGGCCGCACAATCGGCGACTACTTCCCGCGGCCTACGCACGTCTTCGCCATCCAGCAGCCGTTCACTGCGACGGACACGCTTGGTCGCTACGACGTCACGGCGAACATCGCTGGCGGCGGACTTTCGGGCCAGGCCGGCGCGCTGCGGCTGGCGATTGCGCGTGCGCTGGTGAAGGAAGACGAGTCCAACAAGCCGAAGCTGCGTGCCGCCGGTTTCCTCACTCGCGACGCCCGCGTCGTGGAGCGCAAGAAGCCCGGCCGTCCAAAGGCTCGCAAGCGTTTCCAGTTCTCCAAGCGCTAGTCGTCATATGGTGCGGCTTCAGCCACGCCCAACAATCACTCATCTCGTCCGAGTCGCGACGGGTGCCCCGAGGATTCACCTGCCCGGGGTCGGCGCGACGTTGAAGGCGGGAGACGTCACTAACCACACAGGTTCCTAAAGCATGGCACAACCCAATCTCGAGCAGCTACTCGAAGCAGGGGTCCATTTCGGCCACCAGACGCGCCGTTGGAACCCCAAGATGCGCCGGTTCATTTTCGCCGAGCGTAATGGCATCCACATCATCGACCTGCAGAAGACGCTTCGTCAGCTCGAGCTTGCCGAAAAGCTCGTGCGCGAAGTTGTGGCACGCGGTGATCAGGTCCTCTTCGTCTGCACGAAGCGCCAGCTCGTTCCCATCGTCAAGGCCGAGGCGGAGCGCTGCGGTGCCATGTTCGTCACTGAGCGCTGGCTCGGCGGCCTGCTCACCAACTTCCAGACCGCGAAGAAGCAGCTGCGTAAGCTCAAGGATCTCGACTCCGGCATCGAAGGCGGCGGCGACTTCCAGAACTACACGAAAAAAGAGCAACTGATGATGACTCGTCAGCGCGACAAGCTGTCCAAGAATCTTTCGGGCATCAAGTCGATGGCGCGCGTCCCAGGGCTCATGTACGTCATTGATTCAAAGAAGGAGCGCATTGCGGTCGCCGAGGCCAACAAGCTCGGCATCCCAATCGTAGCGCTGGTGGACACCAACGCTGATCCGGATCTGATCACCGTGCCCATCGCGAGCAACGATGATGCGATCCGAGCCGTCGAGCTGATGACGCACGCGATCGCCGATGCGATTATCGAGGCGCGTCGCGAAGCCCCCGTGCGCCAGGAAGTCGAGGAGCAGGAGTCGTACACGTACAGCTCCGATCGCGGTGCTGAGCCGGAAGGCGGTGACGATCGCAAGCGCCGTCGCCGTCCGCGCCGTCGTCGCGCCAATCAGGAAGCGGTGGCTGCACGTCTCAAGGGAGCCGGCGGAGCCGAGGGTGATGCTGGCGACGGTGGTGAAGGCGGCGATACCGGCGATTCCCGCGATACCGGCGATACCGGCGATACGGACGGAGCGGTGCAAGCTGCCGGCGATAACGCTGGCGAATCCGGCGGCGAGTAACCGCAACCTCTTGTTAGAAAAACGCCGCCGGTGTCTTCCCCGGCGGCGTTCTCACGAAAGTCATCGAAAAATATTTTCCCCGAGCACCACTTCAGCGATGTATACAGCGAAAGATGTTCAGACACTCCGCCAGCGCACCGGCGCTGGAATGATGGAGTGCAAGCGAGCCCTGGAAGAGACGGGCGACATGGAGAAGGCCATCGAGCACCTTCGCACGAAGGGAATCGCGAAGGCCGAGAAGCGCGTCGGCAAGCAGACCAGCGAAGGCGCGATCACGAGCTACATCCACCACAACGGCAAGGTCGGCGTTCTGGTGGAGCTCAATTGTGAGACTGACTTCGTCGCGCGTACCGACGACTTCAAGGAGCTCGCACGAGAGGTCGCGCTGCACATTGCGAGCGCCGCCCAAGTTGCGGTTGATAAGAGCGGTGTGAGCTCCGAGATGGTCGAGCGCGAGCGTCGCATTTTCGAGGAGCAGGCGCGCGCCAGTGGCAAACCGGACGCGATCATCCAGAAAATGGTCGACGGAAAGGTGGAGTCGTACTACCAGGATGTCGTTCTCCTGTCGCAACCGTACGTCAGAGAGCCGAAGAAGACCGTCGGCGATTTGATCAAAGAAGCGTCCGCAAAGCTGGGCGAAAACATCCAGGTCCGTCGCTTCACGCGCTACCAGATGGGCGAGGAATAATCCCCTTGGCCGATGCCAAGCAAGAGCTCAAGGAAGGACCGAAGCAACAAGCGAAAGGACGGCCCAAGTATCAGCGAATTCTGCTCAAGCTCTCGGGCGAAGCGCTCGCCGGAGCTAAGGGTTTCGGCTTCGACTTCGATTCGATCTCCAACTTTGCGCAGGAGATCAAAAGTGTCTGGCAGCTCGGCGTCGGGGTGGGACTCGTAATCGGCGGTGGCAACATTGTGCGCGGCGCGCAGATTTCGCGCATGGGCATGGACCGGGTTGCGGCCGACTACATGGGCATGCTCGGCACAGTAATCAACGCGCTCGCAATGCAGGACGTGCTGGAACGTGCAGGCGTTGACACGCGCGTGATGACGGCGATCCGAATGGAAGAGATTGCGGAGCCGTATATCAGGCGTCGTGCGCTGCGCCATTTTGAGAAGGGGCTCGCCGTGATCTTTGCCGCTGGTACGGGGAACCCGTACTTTTCCACCGATACTGCCGCTGCGCTCCGCGCCATCCAGATGCGCGCCGACATCATTATCAAGGCGACTAGCGTCGACGGCGTGTACTCTGCGGATCCAAAGAAGGATCCGGCCGCTGTCAAGTATGAAACAATCTCGTACAACGACGTAATGCAGCGTGAGTTGGGCGTGATGGATCAGACCGCGGTCACACTGTGCAAGGAAAATCGCTTGCCGCTAATCGTACTAAACATCAACCGTCCCGGGTCGGTCATGGCGGCCGTACTCGGCGAATCAGTGGGGACGCTCGTATCATGACGATTCCGCAGATCATCAAAGACTCGCGGGCCGCAATGGAAAAGGCGGTCGATAACTCCAAGCGTGAGTTTGCCTCAATCCGTTCCGGCAAGGCTTCCGCCAACATGCTCGACACCGTGCGCGTTGACGTGTACGGCCAGTCGATGCAGCTGAATCAGGTTGCCACGGTAACGTCACCGGACCCCCGCACACTCCTCGTCACGCCGTACGACAAGGGACAGCTCAAGCTCGTCGAGAAGGCAATCCGCGATTCCGATCTTGGATTAGATCCCTCAACCCAGGGCGGCATCATTCGGGTGCCACTTCCGTCGATGAATGAACAGCGGCGCAAGGACCTGGTGAAGATCGTGCACAAACTGGCCGAGGACGGCCGCATCGGTATTCGTCACGCCCGCACCGATGCGCGCGATAAGCTGAAGAAGATGGACAAGACCTCGGAAGACGAGGTCAAGTCCGCAGAGAAGGAACTGCAGAAGCAGCATGACGAGTACATGGGCAAGCTGGACGCGCTGCTGAAGACGAAGGAAGCGGAAATCATGGAGGTGTGACCGCACGTCGTGTCTGAGCTAACACGGCGTATTATATTCGCGGTCATCGCGGCCCCTCTCGGGATAGCCATTATCTATCTCGGCGGGGCCGCGCTCGCGACGCTGCTCGCGATTATCGCCGCACTGGGAGCTTGGGAGTTCTGCCGGATGGCGCGCGCCGCCGGTGCGGACCCGCTTGACGCCGTAGCGATTGTGGCGGCGGCTGCGATTCCGCTCATCGTGCACGGTGCGCAGTTGAGACTGCTGGCGCCAACGTGGACTCAGGGCGCGGTCGTAGTGCTCGCGATATTTGCCGCCACCATCTTCGTGCGCGGTCCGGAGCGCCGCCCGCTCCTGTCAACGGCGACCACGCTGTTCGCGATCATATACGTCGCGATGATCGCGTACGTGTACGACCTGCGGTACCACGACTACGTGATCGACGCACGCAGCGGCACGGTGCTCGTCATGTTCCCCATTCTCTTGACATGGGCCACCGACGTCGGTGCGTATGCGTTTGGCCGGCTGTTCGGAAAGCGGAAGCTGATCCCGTCCGTCAGTCCGGGAAAGACGGTCGCGGGAGCTATCGGCGGCCTCGCGCTAACGGTCGTGATCGCTGCCCTGTATGTCAGGTTTCTGCTGCATCCGTACGCGCAGCTCGGCCTCACAGTCGCGGCAACGGTTCTGTTCGGTGCGACGATAAGCGTAGTCGCCCAGTTGGGCGATCTTGCTGAATCGCTCATCAAGCGCGACGCCGGCTTCAAGGACAGCTCGACAATCATTCCCGGTCATGGCGGTGTGCTGGACCGTTTCGATAGCATGCTCTTCGTGATGCCAGTTGCGGCGCTGCTGCTGCACGCTCTGCTCATTCCAGCGCCGGTGTAATCTCCCTGTGACACAGCTAGGCGTGGCTGTACTGGGATCAACCGGTTCGATCGGAACGGCAGCACTGCGCGTCATAGCCCGGCATGGTGACAGGTTTCATGTGGCGGCGCTCACCGCGTACGGGAACGCGGAGTTGCTGAAGCGGCAGGCATGTGCCACAGACGCTGCATATGTCGGGATTGTAGCCCCTGGCGCCGGAACGGATGCGGGCTGGGCGCGCGGCCCAGACTGTCTCGTCCACGCTGCCGTTCGCGCGGATGTGGACGTGGTGGTGAATGCGGTAGTCGGCGCGGCGGGCCTGGACGCGACTCTTGCGGCGCTCCGGGCCGGCAAGCGCGTCGCACTCGCGAACAAGGAGTCGCTGGTTATGGGTGGGTCGCTCGTTCTGGCTGCGTGCGATACTGGCGGCGGCGAGCTTGTGCCGGTGGACAGCGAGCACAGCGCAATTCTTCAGTGCATCGGAACGAGGCCTCGCTCCGAAGTGAGACGGCTGGTGCTGACGGCCTCCGGTGGCCCGTTCCGCGGCTGGTCAGCCGAACGGATTGCGAGCGCGACCGTGGAAGACGCGCTCAATCATCCCACTTGGCGCATGGGGCGCAAGATTACGGTCGATAGCGCGACGCTCGCCAACAAGGCGCTCGAGGTAATCGAGGCGCACTATCTGTTCGGCATCCCGTATGAGTGCATCGACGTGGTTGTGCATCCGCAGAGTGTGGTTCACTCCTTTGTCGAATTCGTGGATGGTAGCGTTGTTGCGCAGATGGGCGTGCCCACGATGGAGCTGCCCATCCTGTACGCGCTGACCCACCCCTCCAGAATCCCGGACGCTGAAATCCCTCGGTTCCACCCTGAACTCAGCTCGCCGCTCACGTTCGAGCCTGTGGGATATGAATGCTTTCCAGCGTTTGCACTGGGAGTGGCGGCTGGACGGAAGGGCGGAAGCGCGCCGGCGGTGTATAACGCGGCGAATGAGGCAGCGGTAGCGCTGTTTCTGGACGGCCGCATCGGATTCGCCCGGATCGCGAGCGCAATTGGCGCGACCCTTGAAGCGATGGACGGACTCCCGGCCGCCACTCTGGACGACGTGCTACAGGCTGACGCCGCCGCGAGACGTCACGTCAGTGAAATGTGCTCGTGAGTGCCTTGTGAATGCAACTGTGAAGGAACTGTTCTGATGCTCGTATGGCTCGCACCAATCTTCGTCTTCGGACTCGTCGTCTTCGTGCACGAGTTCGGGCATTTTCTCGCCGCCAAGCTGTTTGGCGTGTACGCTCCGCGCTTCTCAGTCGGGTTCGGACCGGCCATCGCGCACTGGCGCCGCGGCGAGACCGAGTACCGGATTGGGATTCTGCCCTTGGGTGGCTACGTCCGTATGGCCTCGCGCCTGGATGAGACCGCGGCATCGCTCGAAGGCGGCCTGGAGGAGGCGCCCCCCGACGGCGAACACGTCGACCCCAACGCGATGGTGCCGTTCGGTCCACTTCCCGTTCCCGAAAACCGCTGGTTCGAGTCCAAGCCACTGGGTGCGCGTCTCGCCATAATGCTCTCAGGCGTGTTTATGAACCTGCTTCTGGGCTGGGTCATAAACGTGGGCCTGGTCAAGACTTACGGCGGCGACGCGTCAATGCGTCTGAGCACCGTCATCGCGGACAAACCAGCGGCGCGTGCGGGGATGCAGGCGGGCGACAGCGTGGTCTCCGTGAACGGGAGCCCGGTGCGCGAGTGGACTGCATTCGTCGCGGCTATCTCGCGCTCCAGCGGCGTCCCGGTGGACATCGGCGTGGTCCGGCGCGGCGCTCCGGTCCACTTGACCGTTGTCCCAGCCGCCGACACGTTGACTGACCCGGAGACGGGAAAGAAGCTCACCGTCGGACGTATCGGGGCAGCCCCTTCGACCGGATCACAAGGGGCACCGCTAGGCACCGCGATTGTCGACGGTACCAGGGCGACTGGCAAGATGGCCACGCTCGTCTTCGCGTCGCTCAAGATGATCGTGACGCGTACCGCGGCGGTCTCCGACCTTGCCGGTCCGATCGGAATCGCGCAGGTGTCAGTCCAGGCAGCTCGCCAGGGTGGTGAAGTGCTGCTCTATCTCGTCGCGCTGCTGAGTGTGAACCTGGCGGTGTTCAATCGGCTGCCGCTCCCCATCCTCGATGGGGGCCAGATCCTCGTCATGATCATCGAATCCGTCCGGGGGCGACCGCTGAGTCTGCAGGCGCGCGAGAACGTCGCGCGCGTCGGACTGGCGCTGATTTTGTTGCTCTTTATCACCGTTACGTTCAACGACGTCAAGCGGCTTATCGTCGGCGCCGCCACGGGTCACTCGGGGTGAGGCTCGGCGGTTAGAGTGTCCGTTGGCGGACCGCACTACCCCCGCGCGCCCGGCCGGGTTACTTTTACAGGCTTACCGAGAACGAGCAGACCAACGCGCACTCCGCGCGACCACGAACACCCTGTTACATGGCTTTCGACAAGACTCCCACGATCGAGAAGTATCGCGCCGACGAGAACGACACCGGCTCGACGCAGGTTCAGGTAGCTGTGCTCACCAACCGCATCAACTACCTCACCGACCATTTCAAGGCCCACAAAAAGGATCACCACAGCCGTCGCGGGCTGCTGAAGATGGTCGGTCGGCGCCGTCGGCTTCTCGACTACATGAAACGCACGGATGTGGAAGGGTACCGCAAGCTCATAGTCGAGCTCGGACTCCGTTACTAGCACGTACGAACACGTATTAACACGAAAGCTGAAAAAGCAAACGAACGGGTAAACGCGCGTCGTGAGGATGACACTTTTCGTCATCCATCATGCGCGCGTTTCGTGTTCCAAAGACAATCGAGAAATGACGCAACGCATTGAAAAACAGTTCGCCGGCCGCACCCTGAGTATCGAAACGGGTCGCATGGCGAAGCAGGCCGCGGGTTCCGCGGTAGTCCAGTACGGCGACACGATGGTGCTCGCCGCAGTCACCGTGAGTGAGAACGAGAGCACACTGCCGTTCTTCCCACTAACTGTCGAGTATCGCGACAAGTCCTACGCCGCCGGTAAGATCCCGGGCGGCTTCATCAAACGGGAGGGGCGTCCGCAGGACACCGAGATCCTCAGCGCCCGCATCATCGACCGCTCCATCCGGCCGCTCTTTCCCGAAGGCTTCAAGAACGAGATTCAGGTCTTCATCTACGTCATCTCGGCCGATCAGGAGAATGACGCCGACGTGCTCGCGCTGCTAGCGACGTCGTTCGCGCTGAACGCCTCCAAGATCCCGTTCCTGGGACCGATCGCCGGTGTTCGCGTCGGACGCGTGCAGGAAAAGTGGGTTCTCAATCCAACCTTCCTGCAGCTCGCCCACAGCGAGATGGACATTGTCGTGGTCGGCTCGCAAGATTCCATCGTAATGGTGGAAGGCGGCGCGCTCGAAGTTGGTGAGGACGACGTGCTCGGCGCCATCACGGTGGCGCACAAGGGCATCAAGGAGCTCATCTCCATGCAGGAAGAGCTGCTGCGCGACACGCGCCAGCCCAAGATGCAGTGGACCAAACCCGAGCTGCCGGCCGGAATGAGTGACCGCGTCAGCGCACTGGCCGATGCCCGCATTGCGACGGCGATTAACGCGACGGACAAGCACTCTCGCATCGGGGCGGTGGCGCAGATCAAGAGGGATGTCGCCAAGGAGCTGACGGTCGAGTTCCCGGACAACCCCAAGGACATTTCTAACCTCGTCGGCGACGTTGAGTACAACGCGCTCCGCTCGCAGGTGCTAGACACGGGTAACCGCGTCGACGGTCGCACGACCACGGAAGTGCGCGATATCAGCATCGACACCACCGTTCTGCCGCGTGCACACGGCTCCGCCCTGTTCACACGTGGCCAGACGCAGGCCCTCGTCGCCGTCACACTCGGTACAGCCAACGACGTGCAACGCCTGGACAGCATCGACGATGCGGGTGAGACCACCAAGTCCTTCATGCTGCACTACAACTTCCCGCCGTTCTCCACGGGAGAAGTGCGGCCCGTGCGTGGTACCAGCCGGCGCGAGATCGGACACGGAAACTTGGCCGAGCGCGCGCTTCACGCAGTACTGCCACCGTTCGAAGAATTCCCATATACCATCCGCATCGTCTCGGATGTGCTGGAGTCCAACGGGTCGTCCTCAATGGCGTCGGTATGCGGTGGATCGCTCGCGCTGTACGACGCCGGCGTTCCACTTCGCGGCGCCGTCGCCGGCGTGGCAATGGGGCTCATTAAGGAAGGCGATCGTTACGCGATTCTGACCGATATTCTCGGCACCGAAGACCACCTCGGCGACATGGACTTCAAGGTCGCGGGGACCGAGAAGGGGATCACGTCCATCCAGATGGACATCAAGATCCAGGGTCTCGATCTCAAGATCATGCAGCAGGCGATGGAGCAGGCGAAGGCCGGCCGCCTGCATATCCTCGGTGAGATGCGCAAGGCACTTCCGGATCCGCGTAGCGACCTGTCGCAGTACGCACCACGGATCGTGACGGTAAACATCAATCCCGAAAAGATTGGTGAGCTGATCGGACCGAAGGGCAAGACGATCCGCGGCATTCAGGAAGAGACGGGTGCCGAGATCAGCGTGGACGACAGCGGCATGGTTACCATCGCGGCCGTTGGTGGCGAGGCGATGGAGCGTGCGCGTCAGATGGTCCAGGCGATCACTGCCGAGCCTGTGATCGGTGACACGTATGAAGGCACCGTGAAGAGCACGACCGCTTTCGGAGCTTTCATCGAGATCATGCCGGGCACCGAAGGACTGGTGCACATCTCCGAGCTGAAGCACGGCCGCACCGAGAAGACAGAGGACGTTGTCAAGAAGGGTGACCGCGTGCGCGTCAAGCTGTTGGATCGTGACGAGCGCGGCCGGCTGCGTCTCTCGATGAAGGCACTGCAGACCCCGGGCGAGGGCGATACTGGCGGCGAAGCGGCTGGCGGTCGTGGCGGGAACGGCGCTCCTCCAGCGGCACTCAGCGAACGGGATGAGGCGGGCGTTGTCGCGGCGCGCAGCCGCGAGGACGGAGAGCAGGAGGGCGGCGGCGAGGGCGACCGTGCAGAGCGCGGCGATCGTCCGCGTCGGTCCCGCGGTGCGCGTGGCCGCAGAGATTAGCGCGATCGGAGGGGCAGTAGAGGTCCAGCGGACCGTGCTGCCGAACGGACTGACCGTACTCTCGGAGCAAGTTCCGGGAGTGCGGTCGGTTGCATTTGGGGCATGGGTGCGCGCCGCAACGCTGCACGAACGTCCCGAGCAGATGGGCATCTCGCACATGCTCGAGCACATGGTGTTCAAGGGCACCGAACGTCGGAGCGCCAAGGAAATAAGCCTCGCGCTCGAGACTCTCGGTGGCTCGCTCGACGCATACACGGCGCGGGAGCACACCTCCTTCCAGGCGCGAGTGCTGGATGAGCACCTGCGCGACGCCGCGGACGTGATCGCCGACCTGGTGTTCAAGCCGGCGTTGCGTGACAGCGATCTCCGACTGGAGAAAAAGGTCGTGCTGGAAGAGATCGCGATGGTGGACGACACGCCCGATGATCTGGTTTTCGAAGTGCACAACGAACGCTTGTGGGGCAGTGATGGCTACGGCTTCCGCATTCTCGGAACGCGCGACACGGTCTCAGGCCTGCGCAGTGACGAACTGCGTGCGCTGCACGTTGCGGCGTATCGGCCGGACAACATAATCGTTGCCGCCGCCGGATCGGTGGAGCATGACGAGTTGGTCGACATCCTGAGCGGGACGGGTTGGGGCGAAAGCGCACCTGCGTTGCCGGGGCCACAGTTTGCGGTCCCAATGCCGCGCCCGCTACCGCCGTCGTACACGCACGTGGAGCGCGAGGGCGCACAGACGCAACTGGTTTTCGGCAGTCCGACGTTTGGGCACGGCGATCCCCGACGTTACGCCTTCTGCCTGGTCAGCATGCTGCTCGGCGGCGGCATGAGCTCGCGTCTCTTCCAGCGCATCCGCGAAGAGTTGGGGCTGGCCTATTCCGTTCACACCTATTCGTCTTTTTATTCCGACGCTGGTATGCACGGCATCTACGTCGGTACCTCGCCCGAGTCGGCAGACGAGGCCGCGGAAACCGTGCTGTCCGAGTTGAACATGTTGGCCGAGCTCGGAGTTCCGACCGAGGAGATGGAAGCTGCCAAGCGGCAGCTCAAGGGTCAGATTACGCTGTCGCTGGAGAGTCCGAGTTCGCGCATGTACCGCGCCGCCGGCCTGGAGCTGTATGACGAGCCATTCCGTCAACTGGACGAGATGCTCGCGCTCGTCGACAACATCGACGAACAGATGGTGTCAGAGATCTGCGCAACATGTTTCCGCGCGGATGCTCAGACTGTTGTAAGCCTTGGACCGGCACCTATTTCAGTCGCACCTCTGGCTGCGACTTTACAAACAAACTTGTAAGGTACGACAATGAAGATCGGCGTTCCAAAAGAGATCAAGACCAACGAGAACCGCATTGCCCTTGTGCCCGCTGGCGCGGAAGCGCTCGTTGCGGCCGGCCACACCGTGATGATCGAGAGGGGTGCGGGCGAGGGGAGCGGTTTCGCGGATGACGTGTACACGGCAGCGGGGGCGACCATCGGTCCGGATGCTGACACCGTGTGGCGCGAAGCTGAAATGATCATGAAGGTGAAAGAGCCGATTGCCGTGGAGTGGCCGCGCGAGCGCCCGGGGCAGATCATCTTCACGTATTTCCACTTTGCGGCGGACGAGAAGCTTACAAAAGCGCATATCGACGGCGGCGCGGTCTGCATCGCGTACGAGACTGTCGAGCTGCCCAACCGTGATCTGCCCCTGCTCACGCCGATGTCCGAGGTTGCCGGGCGCATGGCGGTGCAGGAAGGCGCCAAGTATCTGGAGAAGCTGTACGGCGGCCGCGGTGTGCTGCTGGGCGGCGTACCAGGCGTCGCACCGGCCAAGGTCGTCATCCTGGGCGGCGGAGTCGTCGGAGTCAACGCGGCCAAGATGGCGGCGGGGCTTGGCGCCAAGGTCACCGTCCTCGACGTGTCACTCGAGCGCCTGCGGTATCTCTCCGATGTCATGCCGGCAAACGTAACGCTCATCTACTCCAACCGGCACAACATTTTGGAGCAGATCCACACGGCCGACCTCGTCGTCGGCGGCGTGCTCATCCCCGGCGCAGTTGCGCCCAAGCTCATCCGTCGCGGAGATCTCAAGACGATGCAGCCCGGTTCAGTCATCGTGGACGTCGCGATTGATCAGGGCGGGTGCGTGGAAACAATCCACGCTACCACGCACGAGAACCCGACATATGTTGTTGATGGGGTGATTCACTACGGTGTTGCAAACATGCCGGGCGGCGTCCCACGCACCTCCACGTTGGCGCTCACCAATGCTACGTTTCCGTATGCATTGCTGCTCGCCAACAAGGGGTGGAAGCAGGCCCTCAGCGACAACGCCGCGTTGCGAAAGGGCCTCAATATCGTCGAGGGGAAGGTCACCTATCCGGGAGTGGCCGAGGCATTCGGAATGCCGCTCGCCGATCCGGATTCGTTCCTGAGCTGATCCGGTACAACTCTCGCTCTCGTAGGAAGCACGCATGCGCTGGCCGTTCTTCAAAGGTGGGTCGCTCTTCCCCGCGACCGGTATTGCCGTGGATCTGGGAACCGCCAACACCCTCGTTTATGTCAAGGGTGAAGGCATAGTTCTCAATGAGCCTTCCGTGGTCGCACTCGACCGCGAGACAAAGAAAATCAAGGGCGTGGGATTGGAGGCCAAGCGGATGCTCGGCCGCACGCCCGAGAACGTTCTTGCCGTTCGGCCGATGAAGGACGGCGTTATCGCCGACTTTGACGTGACGGAGAAGATGCTGCGCTACTTTCTCGCGCTCATCATTGAGAATCACGTTTTTCGCGTGAAACCGCGCGTCATTGTGTGCGTGCCGTCCGGCATCACCGAAGTGGAGAAGCGCGCCGTGCGCGACTCTGCACTCGGCGCCGGAGCCAAGGAAGTGATGATGGTCGCCGAGCCGATGGCAGCCGCCATCGGAGTCGGTCTCCCCGTCGACACGCCGACCGGAAACATGGTGATCGACATCGGCGGCGGAACCACTGAGATTGCGGTCATCGCGCTCTCGGGAATCGTTAGTGATACGTCAATCCGCACGGGCGGCGACGAGCTGGATCAGGCGATTCTTCAGTTCATGCGCAAGAACCACAGCCTGCTCATCGGCGAAGGAACGGCAGAGCAGGTGAAGATCCAGATCGGCTCCGCCTACCCTGTGGGTGACGAGCGGGAGATGGACGTGAAGGGACGCGACCTCGTTTCGGGAATTCCGAAAACGGTGCGCGTCCACTCGGCTGAAATTCGTGACGCCGTGCAGGAGCCCATCCAGCAGATTGTGGATGCGGTGCGCCGCGCGCTCGAGATCACGCCGCCAGAGTTGGCCGCCGACATCGTCGACCGCGGTATTGTTATGACGGGCGGCGGCGCGTTGATTCGAGGACTGGACGTCCTGCTTGCCCAGGAGACCGGGCTTTCCATCCACGTTGACGAAGATCCGCTTACCTGCGTTGTGCGGGGCACTGGGCGCATCCTCGACGACGAGGAGAAGTACTGGTCAGTACTCAGCCCCTGAGGTAGTAGGTGGCTCGCGTTGCACGCGCCAGCAACAGGCTGGATCGCACGGTACTCGCCGCATTCGCGGTGCTCTCAGTCGTGGCGCTGCTGCTGCCCGGCCAGCTCCGCGAATCCGTGGCGAGCGGACTGCGTCGCAGTGTTCTCGCTCCGATGCTCGTGTTGCAGGAACGCGCCGAGTTGAGCCGGCGGGCCTTTCTTGCGCACGAAGTGGTGACGAGCGCGAACGATTCCGTGTCGCTGCGGGCCATGGGCATTACTTCGCTTCAGGAAGAGAACGTTCGCCTGCGCGATCTGCTCGGTCTCGGCAGCAGACTGCAGTGGGGCTTCGTTCCGGTTGAGGCGCTGCATGGGCGCGGCGTACGCGACGAATTTGGCCTCACGTTGAGCGCGGGCTCGCTCGCCGGGATTCAGCGATTGAGCCCGGTAGTCGCTCCCGAAGGCCTCGTCGGGGTTGTCGACAACGTTGACCCGACGATCAGCCACGCCATGGTATGGACCCACCCGGAGTTTCGCGTCAGCGCCATCTCTGCTGACGCCGCCGCGTTCGGAATCGTGCAGGCTCACATCGCGAACGGCCCCGGTAGATACCTGATGGAAATGCGCGGAGTCCCGTTCCGCACGTCAATAAAGCCCGGCACCATGATCGTCAGCTCAGGACTTGGCGGAGTGTATCCGCGCGGGATTCCAATTGGACGGGTCATTGGCGAGACGAAAACCACGGAGACCTGGGCGCGGACGTATCTCGTCCTCCCAGCTGTGTTCCCGGCCGACGTGTACTCGGTGATGGTTTTGCGCCCGGAGCGTGTCGCGCGTGGTATGGAAAACGTCTGGGCGGTGGGGCGGATCGCCGATTCGACGGTGCGTCGCATCATCGTTGCTGGCGACTCGCTGGCCCGCACAGCCGCGCTGGCTGAGGCGAATGCGCGGCAGGCAGTGCAGGATTCCGTAGCCCGGGACAGCTTGCACGCTGGCACTCCGCCGGATACCGCTGCCGCTCGGAGAGCCGCTGTGCGTAAGGACAGCGTGCGTCGCGCCAACGTTCGTCGGGATTCCGTAGCTCAACGTGACACGGTGCGCCGCGCGCCTGCCAAGCGCGACTCCGCCGGTCTGCCGATAACTATCTAGCGCCGCGCATGACGCTTCCCGGAATTGCGCGCGCGGTGCTCACCTTCGCGGTGCTCACGCTGCTGCACTTCACGCTACGTCCGCTGCTAGGGTGGCGGGCGCCGATCGACTTTCTGCTGCTAGCGGTCCTCACAGCCGCGGTGCGGGTACGACCGGCGGGCGCGGTTCTAATCGGGTTTGTGGTTGGGCTTATAGCTGACTCGCTGGCGCCGGACACACTCGGAGCAGGCGCGGTCGCGATGTGCGTCGTCGCGTATCTTGCGTCATGGCTGAAGGCCGTTTTTTTTGCCGACAGCCTGCCGCTGAATGCGCTGTTTTTCTTTGCGGGGAAGTGGCTTTTTGATATCATTTACTTCATAGCGGAGCACCGACTTTTCGGCGTGGAGCTGGTTCAGCAGCTCGCCCTCTGGTTGCCTCTTTCCGCGGCCGCCACCGCCATTGCTGGAGTTGTAGTCTTGCTGTTGATGCGTCCCCTGTTGGAGCCGTCCCCCGCGTGAGCGGTCACCCGAAGGATATCGCGCGGAGGTCGCGTGTGGCGTCGCTCGGAATTGCGGCACTCCTCGTGATGATCGCCGGCGCGTTCTTCAACGCCCAGGTGCTCCAGCACGACCGGTACAAGCTGCAGTCGCAGGAGAACCGGCTACGCGCGATCCCGCTCCCCGCGCCGCGCGGAATCATCTATGATCGCACGGGCAAGGTTATCGCCGAGAACCTCCCTGGGTACTCGGTGTCCATCTTGCCAACCGGCGTCGATTCGCTCCGCGCGGCGCTGGCGCAGCTGTCCAGCGTGGTGGAGCTGAAGCCCGACCAGGTCGAGGCTGCTGTTCGGCGGTATCGCCGCGATCCGAATCGGCCCACGGTGATCATCTCGGACGCCGAGCCGGCCGTGGTCTCGGTTCTGGAAGAGCACCGCATCAATTTCCCGCGGCTCATCATCCAGTCCGTTCCGAAACGGTTTTATCCGGACGGTCCGGTGGTTGCGCCGTTTGTCGGGTACACCGGTGGAATCACCGACACCGACCTGAATGGAACCCAGTACCAGGGCTACAAGCCGGGCCAACTGGTAGGAAAGGGCGGCCTCGAGAAGGAATACGAAAAGGTGCTGCGTGGCCGCGAGGGCGTGCGCTACGACGAGGTCGACGCACGCGGCCGGCAGGTGCGGCAGGTAGGCGAGCGCATGGATCTAACGCCCGAGCCCGCCCCACCTCTATACACCAACATCGACATCGACCTGCAGCGCTACGTGGCACAGGTATTCGGTGATTCGCTCCAGGGCGGCGCGATAGCAATCGATCCCCGCAACGGCGGCGTCATTGCGCTGTACAGTGCGCCCAGCTACGACGTCAATCGCTTCACCGGCGGTATTCCGGCGGACTACTGGAAGACGCTGCTCACGGACGAGCGACGCCCTCTCGTCAACAAGGTGACCCAGGGTCGCTACCCGCCGGGCTCGACCTTCAAGCTTGCGACAGCAGGGACCGGAATGCAGTCCGGACTCGTCACGCTGGACGAGCACATGCCCGAACCGTGCACCGGAGGGTTGCAGTACGGCAATCGCTACTTCAAGTGCTGGGACAAGCGCGGGCATGGCGACCTCAATCTGAGTCAGGCAATCGAGAAGTCGTGCGACGTCTACTTCTATCAGTTGGGCCTCAAGATCGGCCTGTCGCGCCTTATCGCTGGCGGCGTGTCGCTGGACATGCGCGAGAAGTCCGGGATCGACCTTCCGGAGGAGAAGCGCGCGCTGTGGCCGTACGCGGTCGACTATTACAACAAGACGTACGGTGCCCGCGGGTGGAGCAACGCAGTCACGCTGAACCTGTCCATCGGCCAGGGCGAGAACGCGCAGACGGTAGTCAACATGGCCAAGTTCTA
>JBPCNJ010000253.1:0-9584 GCA_051001375.1 Gemmatimonadaceae bacterium | reverse complement strand
CCATAATAGTACCCGTACGCCGCGTCGTAGCCCCGATCGCGGCGTGGGTCCATATCGGTGAGCACCGTGCCCAGGATCAGCGCATTGACTCGCCGCAACTGATCGACCGCGAGTCGCAGGGCCGGTGGCGCGGTGACCTCGGCACGGGCTACGAGGATCACACCGTCCACCATACGGGCAAGCACGGCTGCATCGGCCACGACGTTGAGCGGCGCCGAGTCGATGATGATCACGTCGAATATCTCGCGTAACTGATTGAGTACGTCTCGCGTGCGGTCCGATCCCAGCAAGGAGGTGGGCGTCTCACCCGGCGTCCCGCTCGGGATGTACGACATGCTGCCGGGACCGCCAACATCGGTAAGGCGCAAGGCCAGCGAGAGATCGGCGCCCTGCAGCACATCCGTGAGCCCGGGCGAACGCACACCGCCGAAAAGTGTGTGAACCGTCCCGCGGCGCAGATCCGCATCGACGAGCACGACACTGCTGCCGCGCCGTGCGAGCGCGGCAGCAAAGCTGGCTGCGGTCGTGGTCTTCCCCTCCGCTGGCACTGCGCTCGTGAAGAGCAGCACTCTGGCATCCGGCGCGGCCGAGACGCTCAGATTCAGGTGCAGTCTGGCAAGGGCGTCCTGCAGCAGGGCGTTATCGGTGGTCTGACACAACATCGTGCCCCGCCCGGCGGCGAGGAACGGCCCCGACCTGGCCGTGCGGCGGCGCCCAGAAGAAAGGGCCAGCCGCGGCGATGTAGGCTGCAAGCCCGCAATGCGTGGGATCACACCGAGCACGAGAATGCCGGTAGCACCGTGAACGTCTTCGCGTGACTGGATCGATACATCAGCGCGCTCGCGCGTGAGCGCGCCGACAATGCCGAGCACGAGCCCCGCGCATAGCCCGAGCGCGAGATCGATGCCGGCCCGCGGCGACACCGGGCGCGTGGGCACCGTCGCCGGATCAATGATGCGTACGCTTGGGTCGGTCACCGCTTCCGAGATCTCCGCCTCCTTCAGCCGCGTCTGGAGCGTGGTGGCCAGCTGAGCCAGCACCTCCGGGGTCCGTTGCAGCCGCGCGAGTTGAACTTCCTTGGCCGGAACGCCGCTCAGCTGAGCCCCAAACTGTGCGAGGGAGGCGTCCATTGACACCTCCTGAGCGGACAGCCCAGCCAGGTAGGTGGTGGCAAGCCCGTGGATCTGCGTCTCGAGCTGGTTAATGCGGTCGCTCAGGAGGCGAACATCAGGATCCTGGAGCGTGCGACGAGTCAGAAGCCCGGTACGCTGGCCCTCGGCATCAGACAATGCACGCAGCATCTCCGACGCGGCCTGGTTACGGAGAAGCGTCGGGAATCCGAGTAATCGCCGGTAGGGCGACGGCTCACCCGCGCGTGCCTGAGCTGCCTCGCGGTCAATGTCCACGAGCGTACCGCTGAGCGCACGCCGCTCGTCCTCGATCTCGCTGCGCTGTGCCTGCAGGTTCGTCAGGCGCGTCACCTGCGCGCTGGCGTCCGTCTGCGGACTAACTACCTGCGCCCGCTCGCGGAACCGGAGCAACGCATTCTCTGACGACATCAGCTCAGCGGAGAGCGTATCCAGCTGTCCTCTCAGAAAACGCGCAGCGCTGCGTGCCTCTGCCGTGCGTACGCGCTGACGGTGCGCCACGAAGAGCGCCGCCCACGTGCTCAGAACATCCCGCGCCAGCACCGGGTCGGGGCTCCGGTATCGCATATCGACGACGTTGGTCTGAGGGCCGGACCGCCGGATCCACGTGTCCTGGAGCAGATCGGTCGTGGTCGGGTCGGCACCGTGCACCCGGAGCGCGATGAGCGGATAACGTTCAGCCAAGCTGTTGACCGTGAATGAAAGGCCGCCCACGCCGACGGTGCTCCCCGGTGCGACCGCGGTTAGCAGCGTCCCGCGCGGTCCGGTAAGAGCAAAGCGACCGTCGGCCATCCGGCGCAGCCGGTATTCGCCAGAATCCACGTCCAGTGTGACGCGCACTGCACTCAGCAGCTGGCTCCGCACGACACCCCGCGGTTGGACCAAGCGTACACGGAGCCCGACCGAGTCGGCGACCTCCGCAGCGAGCGCTCGACTGCGGAGCTCGTCGAGATCCGTGAGCACCTCGTCACCGCTCGGGAGCGTCGTCACTGCGGAAGGGAAGCTGCCCTGCTTATCATCGATCCGCAGCGCCGCTGCGGATTCGTACGTCGGCGTAGCGTACTTCACGTACGCAATTGCGCCCATGATGCCCAATCCGGCACAGACAGCTATCCAGCGCCAGCGGCGGCGTGCCGCACGGAGGACCGTGCTGAGGTGAATGACATCGTCTCCTCGCGCGGAGAGTAGGGGGCCCGGGCTGTATTCCTCAAGCACGGTAGAGGATGGTAGCAATGACACGCCGAGCTCGCTGATTAGTAATGGGTGACAATCGCTGCGGCCAGAATCGCCGTCGCTGATACCGCGGCCCCGAACACCGCGGTCGCATTCCGGCTCATCCAGCTCCGCTGCGGAACGTACAGCGCATCACCCGACCTGATCGGCGTGTCTGCGATACTCGTCAGCCCGCTCAAGGTGACGGAGGTGCCAGTCCTGCGGCGCAGCTGGACAAGGTCCGACTTGCCGTCTGGCGCTGCCCCGCCCGCGAGCGCCAGCGCGTCGCCGACGGTCATCGCTGGATCCACATCATACAGGCCTGGCTTGTTCACCGCGCCCAGCACCTGTACGCGCCGTAGGAGCGTCACATCGATGGAAGGGTCGCGCAGGTCCCGCTGGAGCGTATCCTGGATTGTGCGCCGGAGCACGCTCATGGGCGTCGTGATCACGCGCATCGCCCCCAGTCGCGGCAGCACGACACCGCCATCGTCGCTCACGCGAAAGTCGCCGGACAGGTCCGGCTCGCGCCAGATGCGCAGGCGGATCACATCGCCGGGCTGGGGCGTCGGATCCGCGTCTGCAACGCTGGACGCCACGGGCGCATGCGCCTGCTGTCCTATCAGGACGCGGGTCGGCGCGCAGAGCACCGCGACGGCCACGGCGAGCAACAGCCACCCGCATCTAATAACCGGCGCGCTGTGAGCACGCACGATGCGCGCGCGGAGCACGGCGCGGAACCCTTCCGCTGTGGACGTCATGCTGCTCCCGTGCCTCTGAGCACCGCGGGTATTGTTTTCGCCAGGATTACTGCGTCGAGCCGTAGCGACCAGTGGTCGATATACGCCAGGTCCAGCTCGACCCATTTGGCGAACTCCAGGTTGCTGCGGCCGCTCACCTGCCACAAGCACGTGAGCCCCGGTTGAACGCTGAAGCGGCGCATCAGCGAGGCCTCGGAGAACAGCTTGACATCCCTGACCGCGAGCGGCCTCGGTCCGACCAGCGACATCTCCCCCCACAGCACGTTCCAGAGCTGTGGTAATTCATCCAGCGATGTCCTCCGGAGGAACCAGCCGAGGGGCGTCACGCGCGGATCGTTGTGAATTTTGAATACGGGGCCTGTCGCCTCGTTCTGGCTCTCCAGTAGCGACATCAGCGCCTCTGCGCCTGTTACCATCGTCCGGAACTTGTACATCCAGAAACACCGCTTATGCAGCCCGAAGCGCTCCTGGCGGAACAAAACCGCACCAGGGCTGGTGAGCTTCACCGCCAGGGCGATGCATGCGAAGACCGGCGCGACTAGCGGGAGTGCCGTGACCACGACAAGCAAATCGAAGGCGCGCTTGATCGCCAACCGATAGTCGTCGTGAACCACGTTCATCGCCATCAGTGGGAAGTTCCCCGCTACCTCAAACCGCGGTCGCGACAGGGACGGATCAAACACGTCCGCCAGATACTTTGATCGCACACCGGCATGCTCGCATGCACGAATCGAGTTCTCGATCTGGCTGTAGTGCGACTTGATCGGCAGCGCAATCAGCACCTCATCCACTACGGTGTGCATGAGCGTCTGCTCGAGCTCGTCCAGGAAGCCTAGATTACAGTCCCGCTCACCTCCGAACTCGGCCGCTTCTCGCGTATCGACGAAACCAAGGATTTCGCTGTTCGAATACGTATCCGCGCGCAGCTGCCGCGCCAGCTCCATCGCGCGCGGGCCGGTCCCGATGATGATTATTCGCTTCGTAACGCGCTGGCGGATAGCGCGGTCGGCTACCTGCGACCCGGTTCGCGCGGCTACCGTTGCCAGGACCGCCAGACCCCAGAACAGCCCGACATCCTCATACTTGAGCGCGCCCGTTCCGTGCGTCATCAGCGGAAACAGTAGAACCGCAATGCTCCCTATACTACAGGCCGCGACAATGCGGATCATCTCCGAGCGCCTGCTGCGGGCGGCTCTTGCTTCATAAAGTCCTAGCGCGGCGAAGCTCCCGGCCCATGAGAGGCAGAACGTCGCGAGCAGCAGAACATTCTTGACCGTAACTCGCATGGCGAGGAAGCCCTGTAAGCCCCTCGGGAGATTATCCGCGTTGGACGCGATCAGGACTCCAACCAGGACGAGCAGTGCGACTGCTATATCGCTGTAGCGCTGCACTCGGCCCGCGGCGCGCCGGTCTGCCATGGCGCCACGACGTTCATGGAACGGCGTCCCTGCTGAGCTTGTGCCGGCGTGCAAAGCAGTCGGGCGGCTCGGTATGTATAGGACGCTTTCCTTCCGCTCGATCTGACCGGACTTCTGACGCGGTGGCGCAGATGCGGTCATGGCTGGCTCAGGCACTGTCCAATCTCCCAGATCGGAGGTACACCACTTGCCGCAGCGGGGCCAGACGGCGCCTGCTGTTCTCAGGTGGGCCGTCCCTCTAGCCCCAAACGGAATACCTGGTCTGACCCGTGTCAAACCGAATGGTTGTAGCCACAAACGGACTTCACCACGCAGACCTATGGAGTGGTGGTGGCTGACAGCTCGCCATCAGCTTCGCTCGTTCGAATGGTCGTGCGAACTGCCAATAGAACATCCTTTTGCGCTGTGCACATGGGCACTAATTGCCTATCTTTTGCCGCCCCGCATTTCGCGGCCCTGGACTCCGTCGTGGCGAACCTCACTCTGTCCTCTTCACGACAAGGGCCGAGTGGAGCCCGGCTCGGCCGGACACGCGCGCCTTGCGGCACACGCGCTCGATATGATGTCGTGCCGTGTGCGAGCTCACGCCAAGTGCACGCGCGATCTCGGCGGTGCTGTAGCGCGCCAGCAGAAGAGCCAGGGCCTGCGACTCGCGTGGGGTGAGTTGCAGCTCCTTCCGGACCTGCTCCAGATTCACCTGGGCCGGCTGCGATGCGCGCTCTATGATGACGATGACACTTGTCGCCGGCGCGAAGATACCGGCGCGTGCCAGAACCGGGAGGAGCGTATACGCGCGCCGATGTGGCCGGACGGTAACGGCGCGACCAGCAACCCAGGATCCATGCTCTTCTCCTGATCCGTTTGGTCGCACCGCATTCGCGAATGCCGATGCCAACTCGCTGGACGCGTCGATGATGGCGAGGCGTCCTGGCTCGGTCTCCAACAAACTCGTCAACGCAGCGCTCCGCAGCAGCACAGTGCCCGCGGTGTCGAATGCCACGAGCGGTCGACCGATCGGATTCACGAGCCCGATGCTGAGATGATCCGCATCCGGCTCCGCCTGCTTCTCCCTCTCGCGAGACGAGCTCCTCACCCATGCTGTATCGAGCAGCTCGGCCCCGATCCCCAGTACACCGCCTCTCGCCATGTCTCGATGGATGTATGCGTGCGAATGGTGCGCGGATGTTGATAGTTGTGTGTCGTGCATTAGGCCTCCCACTACATGTAGATGGGCATGCCTTCGCGATTTCTCACCGCGTCGCGATGTAATGCTCGGGAGCTCGCGTCAGGAGCTACGGCCACCCAGGCCGGCCACTCGGCCCCGAATCGCCGAGGCGCGCCCAAGCAGGAGCGCAGCTTTGGAGTAGGTTATGCGGGTTGCGTTGAGATCGATTTCCGCTCCGTGCACCGATGCGGTACTCACCACCAGACCGGGTGTGACGTGCTTCGTGCCCAGATGTTGGCCCAGACGTTGGCCCAGACGTTGGTCCAGACATTGCTCGCGTGCCGGCGCGCGAGCTGTGCCGCGCTTGTCGCTGTGGTCTGCTCCACCACCGGGTGCGCGCGCGACTCCGCGGCCAACCCGGCGAGTACCGCTCGTACCGCTCGCGCCACGCGCGGCGGCGATCTCCTCGGCGAGCTGCGGGTGCCACGCCGGATCGCGCCACGCCTCTCCATCGCGACTATCTATCATCCCTGCACGCTCGGCGCTGTGGCGGACAGCGAGATTCCGCGCGCACGCTGTAGCGCGGCGCAGGACGATGATGTTTCTCCCGATGTAATCGACGTGGCTGCGCGTACAGCCGCGGCGGTGCACGCCGACGCCGATCCCGCGGCACTGCATGCCGCCGCGCTAATCGACCTCGTCTGGGCAACGGACTCGGGAAAAACCCTCGGCCGGTCCATCTCCTATCTGCTGAGGGCATCGCAACTGGGAGAGCGACCGGCGCCCGCGGCCTCGGACCTGGCGGCCGCGTACATCGTGCGGGCGGAGCGGACGCAGGACGTCCGCGACCTGCTCGACGCGATCGAGCAGGCGGCACGCGCACTGGAGCAGGAGCCGAGCGACGCCGCCGCGCGCTTCAATCTGGCCCTGGCGATGGACCACCTCGGGCTGCAGGTCGAGACGGCGCGTGCCTGGTCGCAGTTCCTCGCCGTGGACTCCACCTCGGGTTGGGCCGCGGAGGCGAGGACGCGATTGCAACTGCTCGACGCCGAGTCGCGTGCCGCACGCCACGCGGCCGCGTTGAACGCGACGCCGCGCACGCCGGCCGACCTCGCGGCCTTGGCGGTCCGCGCCCCGCAGGAGGCGCGCATCTGGGGATGGAACCGCTCGCTCGGCGAGTGGGGAACGGCCACGCTGCGCGGCGACACGGCGGTCGCGAGTCGCCGACTGGCGGACGCCTCCATTCTGGGCCAGACACTCGAGCGTCGCGGTGGCGACGCTACTCTGGCGGACGCGGTGCGCGCGATCCGCGCCCGCGAGCACAATCCCAGGGCCATGGTTGCGCTGGCCCGCGCGCACGAGGCGTATGCTGCGGGGCAGGCGAGCTATACCGTTGGAGAGTACGAGACCGCCCGTCGGCACTTCGCAAACGCCATTGCCGACTCACGAGCCTCCGCGCCACTTCGCCGGTGGGCGCGACTCTTTCTCGGCACCACCCTCGCATATAGCAAACGCGAAAAGGACGGCGAGCGGCTGTTGCGGGCGATGGACGCGAGCGCGGACACAACGCGCGAGCCCGCGCTTGCGGCGCGGGCTCACTGGGTACTGGGAATGATGCTGTTGCGCGGCGGCCAGTACGAGACCGCGCTGAACTCATTCAGCGATTCGGAGCATCTCTTCTCGCTGATTTCGGAGCGCGAGCATCGCGGGGCGACCCAGACGTTGGCGTCGGACGCCGCGTTCACACTCGGCAATTCCGAAGCAGGGTACGTGCTGGCCCATCACGCGCTCTGGACGTTGCGGCCGTACCAGGGATCTATCTGGATCCACAATCTCCTCGGCATTTCAGCGCGGGCCGCGGCAGCGGACGGACTCCTCCGAGCTGCCATACACCTCAGTGAGGAGAGAGCCGCCGCAGCCGCCGAGACAGGCCAGCAAGCCTATGTTGCTGAAGCCACACTCGCACGAGCGCGCCTGCTAATCGCCAGCGGGAACACGGCTCGCGCTGGGAGTGAGATTGCGGCGGCCCGGACCATCGTCGGCAAACTACCACCCGGGTTCGAGCGGGACTGGCTTTCGGCGGACTTACAGTTGACAGAGGCAGACGGACCGCTCCGCGGCGACGCAGCACACTCGTTGGCTGCGCTCGATTCAGCCGCCACGATGTTCGAAGGATGGCATTACACGCTGCGGCTACTCACTGCACTTCTCACGCGGGCCGACGTGCGCCTGTCCGCTGGCGATGCGATCGGCGGAAAGGCCGACCTGGACCGAGCGACGGCCATTCTCCAGGATGAGCACAATGCCATTGAGGACGCTGCGACGAGAGCATCACTGCTTGACGCGGCGCGCGGCGTGTTCGACCGACAGGTGATGCTGAGCGTGGCCGCTGGCCGCCCGAAGGAAGCACTGACATACCTGGAGCGCGGGCGGGCATCGCTGACCCGGGTCGCTTCCCACCGGTTGCGCTCTTCCGGCGAGCGCATCATCTCACCATCCGGTGAGGTCCTCGTCGAGTACGCCCTCATAGGCGACACCCTGCTCACCTGGACGATTTCGGGTACGGTCGTGCAGCTCTCACGAGCGACTGTGAACCATGCGCTACTCGTTCGGGCAATCGGCCGTGCGCGTGCGGCGCTCGAGACCGGCGCGGCCGATGCCGCAGTCCAGCCGGCACTTACGCTTCTATATGATTGGCTTATTCGGCCAGTCGCGCCGCAGATCGGCTCAGACGGGGTACCGCTCGTACTCGTGACTGACGGTGAATTGTCCGGTGCTCCCTTCGCTGCCCTCTACGACGCGAAGCGGCGCCGATACTTGGTCGAGGCCCATCCGATCCGGTTTGTTCCGCGGCTGGCCGATGCCGGTGCCGCCACGCCGAAGCGCAGATCTCGTCCGCATCGCGCACTTCTCGTCGGTGATCCAGCATTCGACGCGAAGCGATTTCCCACTCTCGAGCGGCTGAATGGCGCTTCCGCCGAACTCAGAGTTGTCACACTCGAGTACCCGAACGCAGAGGTGCTGGAAGGTGCAGCTGCGAATTCTCCCGCCGTCGAGGCATCGCTCCCTGCGGCATCGATAGTTCACTATGCCGGACATGCACTGGTTGACGACGAGCGCCCCGATCAATCCTTCCTACTGCTCGCACCCGTGAGGAAGACGGACGGAAAGTTTACGGTAGCGCGCATCAAGCAACTCGATTTGAGACGTGTACAACTCGTTGTGCTCTCAGCCTGCGAGACCTTCCGGCCGAGCAGTAGTCGCTCGGGGGGCTTTTCTGGATTGGCACAGGCGTTTGTCGCAGCTGGAGCGCACGGCGTTGTCGGGGGTCAATGGCGCATCGACGATCAGCTCGCGCGAGCGTTCATGGTGGACTTCCACCACGCGTATCGCAAAACGGAGAACGCGAGCGGTGCACTGCGCGTCACACAGCTCCAGTTCATTCACTCAACGAATCCGACACTCCGGTCACCCAGCGCGTGGGCTGGGTTCCGGTATGTAGGGGGGTAGCACCCCTCAACCAGGAGACTTTAATGAGCAATCCAAGCGGCTTCGATCTGCGGATCACCTTCACTGGACTGTGCCTACTCGTGAAGGATACCCGCGATGCCACGCACCCCAAGATGCATGCGCTCCTCCTCGCTCCCGACAGGCGGCCCTCCAACGACCATCAGATGGAGCACCACTTCGCGGACATATACCACGACTGGGCGTACGCCATTCCCAACTCGACACGAATGTCAGGGAACTACACCAGCTTCCCGATCCGGGGGCTACTCGACCTCTCGACACTCCCGCCCGACCCCATGACTTCCGCTCACGGGCGTCCTACTGACATCCCGAAGGAAGTCGCTGACCTGGACGCGGTAAGCGAATGTAA
>JBPCNJ010000252.1:0-5746 GCA_051001375.1 Gemmatimonadaceae bacterium | reverse complement strand
GCCTTGCTTCGCGCGACGGCTTTCCAACAGTCTACTACCACCGAGACGGTGCGCTCAGCAGCGAGCTGGAGCTGTATCTCCGCTCATCAACTCCGGACCTCAAAGATTTCCGGGCGATGCACGTACGGCAGGCCACGGGACGCGTCCAGCTATATCGCTACAACGGCACCGCATGGATCGGAGTGGGACTGTGACCGGAGCAACGCGTGACGGTATGCCGCTCATCGAGGTGATGATGGCAATCACCATTCTCGCTATTGCGATGCTCTCCATAGCCGTGTTCATGGGCAAGTTCGCTCACGTCGTCGCGGTGAGCGATGTGCGCAACACCGCGAGCGAGCTTGCCTCGCAGCGATTGGAGGAAGTGAAGACATCGCCACGTTATTCGGCCATCGACACGTTGTATCCTGGAACGGCAAATCTTACCAGTCCGTACGCCGGCTTCAGTGTCACAACCACAGTTGCGCGTACGGGTGGGACGGCATCTGCGTTCTACGATTACAAGACAATCACGGTGGTTGTGAATAACGGGCGACTCGACGCACCCATCAAGCGGTCCACCATCATAGCGGCATACTGATGACGCGCACCCATGTGGTCAGGGGGAAGGGGAGGTCTGTGACGGCAGAATCGAGACTCAAGGCACGCGAGGCGTTCACTCTTCTGGAGATGATGCTTGCGGTGACTATCATGTTGCTGGTGTTTGGGATGGCCATACCCGTATTCCGGTCGCAGCTGCGTGCGATGGACACGCACGCGAGTCGCTTCGACACGCAGCAGAACGTGCGGTTCGCGATCGCAACGATCGATGAGCAGTTGCGAGTAGCGGGGGTGGGCGTTCTCGACAACCAGCCAATGATCGTGCAGGCCGCGCCGTTCGCCTTGACATTCAACGCGGATTTCGCGACGCGTGATGAAGCGAGCGAGGGTGGCGCGTTCGGCGCCGTGTACCTCGATCCCGACCTACCGGCCGGATCGACGATGGGCATGGTCCAGACGGCCAAGGTCGGTCTTCCGCTGTCCTCTGTCATGTACCCGGACACGACCTATCGCCGCGGGACGGGCGCACTGAGTGCGGCCGAGACGATCTCATTCTGGGTCGCACCAGACGGTAGCGGCGGGTCCAACGGCCGATACGCACTTTTCCGCCGCGTCAATTTGGGAGCGATCGACACGCTTGCACGCGGCATCGTGATCAATCCCGGCGACGCGCCGCCGTTCACCTATCTGGTGAACAGCGGAACGGGACTTCCAACCCCAATTCCGTCGAGCTCGTTGCCGGTTTACCACGTCGCGATCCACGGCAGTGCGACGGATATCGGCGCGACAGCCAAGGACCCATCGCTTCCAGACGCAATTCGCTCCGTAAGAATTCATCTGGTGGGTACATCCATTGAGCGTGACGGCACTGTGTCGCAACGGCCGGCTGACGCGACCGTTCGCTTGCTCAACGCGGGGCTGCTCAACCACGCCACGTGCGGCGAGATTCCCATCTTTGGCAAGGCCGTCAGCTGGACCGGTCAGCCCGCGCCGAATAGCAAGATCACACTCACCTGGCCATCGGCGGTCGACGAGGCGGGTGTAGAAAAAGACGTGGAGCATTACGCCATCTACAAGCGCGATGCCACTGTCGCGGACTTCGGAGAGCCAATAGCGAGCATTCCGGCAGGCCAGTCATCCTACCAATTCGACGACACACAGGTGACCAACGGCCAGAAGCTGGTCTATGGAGTCGCCGCCGTAGACTGTGGCAGTCAGCCGTCCACGCCTTCGGTGACGCCACAAGTTCTCGTCCCCTGAGTTTCGCCAACAAGGAGGAGTGATGCAGTACGCGAATGTTTTACTTGCGATGACGCGCCGATTTCGACTGTGGAGCCGCACGCGCGACGATCCGCCGGATCGTATCGCGACAGACGGCGAAGCTGGTGCCGCGCGCCGGGAGCGCCGCGGCTCCGCGCTGATCCTGACGCTGGTGCTCACGCTCGGGCTCGCCAGCCTGGCGACATCGGCGATCTATCTCGGGAGTAATGCGCGTCTCGTGACGGACTCGTACGACCGCGAGCGCGATCTGCGCTATACCGCCGAAGCAGTGCTCGCGATGGGGAAGAGCACACTCAACACCGATCCGCTGGCGATTCCTGACACGGGTTCGTACCGGACCGTGTTCCAGAACTCAAAGGTGAATGGAGCGGATGGGCTCCCAGTTCCGGGCGTCACTGCGACCATGTATCTGGGTCGGACGAGCTCCAATACCGGGCAATACGGATCGTTCGTCAGCGTGGTCGCGGTCGCGAAGAACGCATCCGGTGCGCAGGTCGTTCGCAGGCTCGAGTTGGCGCAGGAAAGTTTCGCAAAGTTCGCCTACTGGTCCAATCAGGAAAGCAACAGCGGGTCGGTGATTTACTTCAATAACGGCGACCAATACTGGGGTCCGGTGTGGTCCAATGATGTGCTGCACATCGGATCCAACGGGGGGGGGTGGTTCCATGACGATGTGGGTACGGCGGCTACAGTTTCAGGCGCTGGATACGGCACCTTCGACAAGGGATATTCGGAGAACCAGAAACCGATCAAACTGCCGTTGCCAGCAAACCTCGCCTATCTGTCTAACTTCGCTACCGCCGGAGGCTTCAACGTCCCCGCTGCGGCGGCCAGCGGCGTGGCTCAAGTGATGACACGGATCGAGTTCGTGGCAAAGCCTGTCGACAGTCCCAATGACTCATCCCAGATCGACGGGACGAATGACGGCTTCTTCCGCGTCTACACCAGCACCGCCGGATCTGATTGGCTTCGTGGCGACCTCACGTGGGACAACTGCGGGGCGTCATACACGTTCAAGACCGGCACAAATCCACTGTTCGTTCCTATGTCGGAGCACAGGCGGGAGTGGTTCGCGCGTGCTCTCGTTGCGGCCGGCTTCTCCAGCACTGATGTCAAGACGCTCACTAACGGATTCACCGGCACGGAGGGGACGAAGGGACCAACGCCGCCCGCCGTTTACAGTGACGCAGCCTGGCAGAAGATCATAATGCAGCAAGCATCCGCTCGGTGTTGCCTGGGCGGCGACCCACATCTACGTACAGCCAATATTCGCGGCACCTCGGAATACGTGGCGGACACACTCTCCGCGATCGGAAAGAACGGCACCCCAACGGCAGCGGCGATGGCGCTGGCAGGCAACGATACCACGTTCACCGCCTCCGGGCCTATGGGGAGTTGGAGGGCGTGGCCGGCCGGAGCGGACGCGAGTCTCACGGCGCGCTGGCCGGCCGAAGCTCCCTACCTGTTTCCGATCTCTCGTACGTTCAATCCGGGGAGCAAGGGCGTGATTTACGTCAATGGTACGGTCGGCGTGAGCGGGCTGCTCAGGGGCAGGATCACACTGTATGCATCGGGGAGCATCGCCGTGCTGGATGACGTTCGCTACGCGACTGACCCGGCGCTGAACAAGTGCAAGGACGTCCTCGGCGTGATCTCGGGGTACGATATAATGCTCGCGGACAACACATTAAACGATCCGCCCGACATCAGCAGCGGAAGTAACGTCTTCCGAAACATGGATGACACCCCTGACACCTATCTGCATGGTGTGTTGATGGCGCTTAACACGGCCTTCGGTGCCGAAAACTTTGCTCAGGGCGCTTTCAATGCCAGTCCCTGTGAGGGATCGAGCAGTGCGCGCGGCTGCCTCTACATCACCGGCGGCATCATTCAGCAGCAGCGTGGCGCGACCGGTGCCACGGTGAACGGTGCGAGGTACGGCTACGTCAAGCGCGTCAGCTACGACCGATGCGCGCTGTACAATCCGCCGCCTTACTTCCCGACAACAGGTCGCTACACTGATAACCGCTACTATGAGCTGGATCCGAGTGGCTTCGACGTGAAGAAGCTCTTCACGACATTGCAGCCGAAATAACGGCGAGCGCAAACGCGGTACGTGAGAAGTAAGAGGGGCGCGCCGAGCTAGATTTGGCGCGCCTCTCTCATCTACGCTTGATCTAAAGCAAGCGTACCTGGCCGGCGTCTTTTCTCGGAACGCTGTGACACATGCGGCAGCGCGCCTCGTATCGATCCGCGGCGCCGACCATGATCTGGGGACTTTCGTAAGGGGCGGGTTTACCGTCGATGAGGCGCTGGTTGCGCGTGGCCGGTCCGCCGCAGAGGACGCAGATCGCGTGCAGCTTGTCCACACTCTCCGCGATCGCCATGAGTTGCGGCATGAGTCCGAACGGCTCGCCTCGGAAATCGGTATCGGTTCCTGCAACTATCACCCGACGGCCGCTCTCGGCGAGAGAGGTCACCAGCGGTATGATGCCGGCGTCCAGAAACTGGGCCTCATCGATCCCGATGACCTGGGCGGTAGGGTCCAGCCGTGACGCGATCTGCGCGACGGTATCGACGGGGATCGCTTCGACTGTGCGGCCATCGTGGCTGGAGACGGCGTTGATTCCGGCATAGCGCTCGTCCAGGCGGGACTTGAAGACCTGAACGCGCTTACGCGCAATCAGGGCTCGGCGGATGCGCCGAATCAGCTCTTCGCTCTTGCCGCTGAACATGACACCGGCGACTACTTCGATCCAGCCGCCAGTGTGCTGATATCCAACGCTCACGCTACGGCTACGCTAGCGCTCAAAGGGGCGTGGCGGGCGTGGTGCCGATCCGCGTGGTGGACGTGGCTGATCATCACGCCCGCCGGATCGCGGCCCGCGGCCGAGGTCACGCTCGCGGCGTTCCGGAGGTGCCCCCTCGCGCGGGCGCTTGGGAGTCCATTCGCCACGTGGCGGGCGATCCCCGCCCGGAGCTGGTCGGCCGTGGGATGCGGCACGGTCTGCGGTACGGTCTGCGGTACGATCGGCTCCGCGCGGCGGGCCGCGAAAACCGCGCTCTTTGCTGTCGCGGTTGTCGCGTGCGCCGTGGTCGCGACCACCTCTTTCACCTCCACGGTCGCGACCACGGTCACCTCCACGTGGCGCACCGCGGTCGCTACGTTCGCCGCGTCCTTCCCGCGGCGGCTTATCTCCACGCGGCGCGGCGGCGCCGACCAGTCTCAGGCCAGTCTGGGCGGAGTGGGCGGCGCGTTCGGCGCGCTGAAGCTCCAGCAGGCGCACCGCGGCGGCGGCAATCTCGATTCCGTCGTACCGCTCCAGCAGCGGCTCCAGGGCGAGTACTTCGCGCGACGCCACGCCCTGGATTAGAACGGCGCTAAGCTCCTCTCGAAGCATCGCGTCCCGCGACCGGGCGGCGGCGCCCGGGCCTTCGAGTGCGAGTGGGATGAGGTTGCCCGCCAGCTCATGAAGCGGAACGGCGTCGCGCGGGGTGACCAGTGCAACGACCTGAACGGCGCCGGCGGATGCGAGCGCCGTCAACTCGCTTGGCAGAACAGGTGCGTCGTACAGAACGATGGTGTGGCTCGGCGGAATCATGTCATAGCGAGCCACGCGAACCGGATCACTGGCTCGGCGGTAGCCGAGGCTGCGGACGGTGTGGGTTGCATCGGCTTCGGTGGCCGGGTCGCGAACGAGGATCGCCGTTGAGGGAGGATCCAGGTCGTCCAGGAGGCGGCGGAGCGCGGCGGGACGGGATGATGCGGAAACCATGACGTAGTGGATCGGCACGACCGGCCCAGCACTGCCGCCTCCTTCATGCTCCTGGGGTTGAGGCTCGTGGGACGACACACGGCGTGCCGTGCGGAGATATCTGTCGATAATCTGCTCAACCGCAGGGGTGGCGCGGCGGGCAATAAGGG
>JBPCNJ010000251.1:0-7047 GCA_051001375.1 Gemmatimonadaceae bacterium | reverse complement strand
TAGCTGTTGCAGTTGATTCTGCTGCTGGCACGCCGCGGTCTGTGCCGTGAACTGGCCCTGCGCCTGGTTCACCAGGAAGTTGGGGTCGCGATACTGATACGTGTAGCCGCCCACCCCGGTCGAGAGTGTCAGGGTTGGCGTGTACTCGGTCTTCTCCCGTTTGACGCTGAGATTGGCCACATTTTCTCTGGACCGCAGTGCAACGACGCCCGGGTTCTGCGTCCGGGCGAGGGTCAGCAGCTGAGGCAGCGACGGCAGTGAATCACTCATGCTGAAACTGGACACTAGCTGCACATTGGCCGGCTCCGCGACGCCCATCTGTTGAAAGAGCCTCAGACGGTCGACGTTGTGCTGATTCTGGGTTTGGAGCCTCGCCACCTGCTGCTGGCCCAGGGAAACTTCGGCCCGCTGAACGTCGAGCAACGTGCCACTGCCGACCTGCGCTTTGGCACGGGCCAGCTCGAGTTGGAGCTGCGCGTTGGCCACAAGGGTGTCCTGACGCTGAACTTGGGCCTCGCTCTGAAGCGCGGTCAGATAGTTCTGCCTTATGACGGCGGACAGGTTCTCCGTCGCCCCGGTGATATCGGCCTCCACGGCCGCGCTATTTGCGCGCTGAACGCGGGGCGTGATAAACGTCGCCGCGTTCACCCGATACGTGAGCCCCACATTGTACGCCGACTGGAGCGCGTCGGTGTTGGATCCCAATGACACGCCGGAGATGAACTGGCGACCACCCTGCTGGTACTGACCGGAGAGCGAAGCGTTGACTTGTGGCAGCAGTGCACCACGAGCGCTCCGCAACTCGGCCGCCGCGGAGCGACTGTTGTTCCGCGTCTCCAGATAATCAGGATTGTTCCGCCGTGCCAACGATACCGCCTGCTCCATCGTCAGAGCTGACGGTGAGGCGTCGGGCAACGGAGTCTGTCCGCTGCGCTGACCCTGCGCCACAGAAGCCACGCACAACAGTAACACCAGCATCCTGCATGCAAGGCATCTCTTCACCAAGAGTGCAACTCGCATACGTTCATTCATGAAACGGCTTTTCATGGTACGATTGTTCATGTTGTAATGGCTTGCGGCGCGCAGCCGTGCCCGCAAACCGTGTATCGAATATCCTGCAGACGTGTGTGCATGTTAAGCTCTTCAGGTATCCGATGCTATTCGGCATTGAGAACGGTGATCGGGTTGACCGACGCCGCACGACGCGCTGGGATGTAGCTGGCGAGCAGTGCGACCCCAACCAGTAAAACCGGGGCGGCGACAAACGTCGCTGGATCAGCCACAGTCACCCCGTACAGCAGACTGGCCATGCTGTGCATCGCGGCGAACGACAGCAGCAGCCCCACAATAGCACCCGTTGACGCCAATATCGCACCACGATGAATCACGAGACGCAGCACGTCGTTCCGCTTGGCGCCGAGGGCCATGCGAATTCCGATTTCTCTGTTCCGCTGTGTCACTGCATAACTCACCACACCGTAGATACCGATCGCGCCGAGCAGCAGCGCTACCGCGGCGAATGCACTGAGCAGCAACATCGTGAAGCGTGGCTGTGATACGGCGCTCGCAACGACTTCGTCCATGGTCTGCACACGACTTACCGGAACGCTGCGGTCCACGGCCGCGACAGCGTGACGCAGCGCCGTCGCCAATGCCGCTGTTGGTGCATCGGTCCTGGCCACGACCACCATGGTAGTCTTGGGCGCCTGAAGGAACGGGCGATAGATGGCCATCGTGGTATCGGGACCGCGAACACCCCCTTCCTTGACATTGCCCACGACTCCCACGATTGTCAGCCAGCCACTGGGCCACGGGTAACCGATGCGTTGCCCAATCGCATCGCCGTGCGGCCAGAAGCGGTGGGCAAGCACCGCGTTCACCATCACGACATCCGGCGCTCCCTTCGTGTCCGCGTTTGTGAAGGTGCGTCCCCTGAGCAGCGGGATACCCATCGTGCGCAGATATCCCGACGTGATGACATGATATCCGCCGGCCGACGGAAGCGTGTTGCGCATGTCCTCGATCTGACCCTGAACGCGGAACGCCATTCCCGACCGCGCGCCTAACGGAACCTCCGTGCTGGCCGCAACGCTGCTCACACCGGGGAGTGACGCCACGCGCTGCAGTAGCTCGGTGTAAAACACGCGAACGTGATCGCCGTCCGCGTATGCTTGCTTGGAAAGATCGACTCGTGCGGAAGTCACCCCTTCCGGTCTGAAGCCGGGATCGACGTTCTGCAACTTCCAGAAGCTCCGCATCAGCAGACCGGCCCCGATCACCAGCATGACGGCAAGTGTTATTTCCGATATCACCAGAATGTCCGACAATCTCCGCTGGCCGGCTCCGAGGCTCGCACCGCGGCCACCCTCATTGAGCAACGATTTAAGATTGGGATCGGATGTGCGTAGTGCGGGGAGCATCCCGGTGACCAGCCCCGTGACCACCGCGACGATGACACTAAACGGAAGCACGCGTCTGTCGATGCCAATGTCCACGAGCTGCGGAGAGCTGGCTAGAAGTCCGCTGACGAGCGGTGTGATGGCAATAGCGGCTATTGCCACACCGACAGCCGCTCCGATGCCCGCGAGTAGCAGGCTTTCGGTGAGGAGTTGCCGAATTAGACGACGCCGGTGCGCGCCGAGAGCCGTTCGGATCGCGAATGCCTTGCTCTGCGCCGCACCCCGCGCCAGCAGCAGATTGGCAACGTTGACGCACGCAATGAGCAGGACCACCGCTACGGCGGCGAGCAGGATCAGCAGTGTTGGACGAACATCACCCGACACCTGTGTCTGAAGCGGAACAACGGTCGCATCCTCACCGTATGTCGGACCTGGATCCCACACAGGATTGGCATGTCGAAGTTGCGGACCTATCGCACGTAGCTCGCTCTGTGCCTGAGCTACCGTCGCGCCAGGGCGCAGCCGCCCCAGGATCTGGTAGTTACCCGAGCCCCAGAAACCGCCGATGTTACGCGTGTCCATCACGACTGGAATCCACAGCTGCGTGGTGCGTGTAGGAAAATGGAAATCCGGCGGCATGACTCCGATCACAGTCCGCGGTATGGCATCGAGCGTGATCGTCTGACCCAAGACGGCGGGATCCGACCCAAAGCGCCGCTGCCAGAATTCGTTGCTCAGAACGATGACGCGATCGTTCCCAGGTTGGTTTTCACGTGGGGCGAAGCTCCTTCCCAGCACGGGCGCAACCCCGAGCACTGGAAACAGATCCGCGGTGCCTGACGCTCCCTCGATCCGCTCGGGTTCGCCTCGACCCGTGAGCGTGAGATCGGAACCCGTCTGGTATGCCGCGAGCTGTTGGTAAGAGCGGCTGCGGTCGCGAATTTCCGTGAACACTCCGCGGCTCGGTCCGCCTTTGGCCCAGACGCCGACGAGCCTGTCAGGCTGCTCGAACGGGAGGGGACGAAGCAACACCGAGTTCACGACGCTGAAGATGGCGACGTTGGCACCGATCCCGAGCGCGAAGGTAATGATCGCGGCCAGAGTAAACCCGATGCTTCTGGCGAGAGAACGGAACGCATACCGGACATCTTGTGGAAGCGCACTCATCACGCTACCTCGTAGCCGCTCTCGCGCAGCTCGCGCTCGTCCGTGCGTGCACGCTCGCCGCGCTCTTCTTCCACGATGCGGCCGTCGAAAAGGTGCACCGAGCGATCCGCGTATCTCGCGAAGCGCGGGTCGTGCGTCACCATGCAGATCGTCGCTCCGTTGCGATGCAGGTCGCCGAGCAGATCCATGATTGCGTCACCGTTGGCCGAATCGAGGTTGCCAGTGGGCTCGTCGGCGAGCAGGATGAGTGGATCACCGGATACGGCGCGCGCTACCGCTACGCGCTGCTGTTGACCGCCGGACAGTTGAGCGGGATAGTGATTGGTTCGATGCGACATGCCGACACGCTCGAGTGCGGCGTGAACGCGCGTACGACGTTCGTCGGAGGGCATGCCGCGGTATGTGAGTGGCAGCTCGACGTTCTCGTAAACGGTGAGGTCACCGATCAGGTTGAACGCCTGGAAGATGAAGCCGATGCGCTGGTTGCGTACATCGGCGCGCTGCGACCGGGTGAGTGCCTCGACCGGTTGTCCGCCGAGCAGGTACACTCCCTCACTGGGGGAATCGAGCAAGCCGAGGATGGATAGCAGCGTCGTCTTGCCACCTCCCGACGGGCCGGCGATCGCAACGTACTCGCCTTCCTGAATGTCCAACTGGATATTGGATAGCGCGTGCGTCTCCAGTTCGTCGGTGTAGTAAACTTTGGTGACGCCGTCCAGCATGATGAGCGACTGTGCCCTTGCGCCGCGCGCGGGGCGAGAGGATGTATTCGGTACGGAAGCAGATTCGGTCATGGTGTTCTCGGATGTTGTTGATTGTCCTTCGTAGCTGCTACTTCCCGCCCTCGCTCACGCGCTCCTCAGCGCGATCACTGCACCGCAGTCATTCAGCACGCAACGCCTCCACCGGATCCAGCATCGCAGCACGCCGCGCGGGGATGTAGCTGGCCACGACCGCGACGGTCGCGAGTAGCAGCGCTCCGGCGAGGTAGGCGAGCGGGTCGGTAGCCGTAACGCCGTAGAGCATGCTCGCGGATACTCGCGTCAGCGCGAGCGCCGCCACGAGTCCGAGTCCGATCCCGATCAGGGCCAGGACTGCGCCCCGTCCCATGACGAGCCGTAGCACATCGGCGCTATGTGCACCGAAAGCCACCCGCACCCCGATCTCCCGCGTGCGCTGGGTGACCACGTACGAAATGACTGTGTAGATGCCGGCCACCGCGAGGACGAGCGCCTTTGCACCGAACACACCCAGGAGCAGGAAGCTGAAGCGCTTGTCGGACGTGGATCTCCCGACAATCTCACCCACCGTGCTGAAAGTGGGTGGCACCTCGGGAGCGACCTGCCGCAGCACTTGACGCGCCGAGGGGATTAGCGAGTTTGGATCGCCACTGGTCCAGATGGCGATGTGAAAACGGGCGGCCGATGACGGGCGCTGGCGGTAGTAGGCGTAGATTGTCGGACCGGGCTCCTGCGTGGCCGAAAGATCTCGCACGTCACCGACGACGCCCACCACTCGTAACGCACGCAGGTCGCCGTCCATGTTGCCGAACTGAATCAGCTTGCCGATCGGGTCGCCACCTGGCCACTGCTTCCTGACGAGCGATTCGCTCACGACCGCCGCGTCGACCGAACCGTCGGGTGCGTCACGGTCGCCGAACAACCGTCCTCTGATGAGGCGGATGTTCATCGCCTGGAAATACCCCGGGCTCGCCACGCGCCAGTCGGCGTTGCCAGCCCGCGACGGAATCTTGGACAACGCCACAAAGTCATCGATGCTCTTCACTTCATTGGGTTGGTTCAACAGAAGGTAAGTGCCTCCGGCACCCTCGTCCTGTAGCGGGAAGTCGCTGATGCCACCGACCGCACGCACTCCCGGTATCGCACGCAGCCCCGCGAGGAGCCGGTCGTCAAATGAACGAACGCGCGCGTTGTCGTCCGGCGATGTCGCCGCGACGTTCATCACCAGAACCCCTTCGGTTCGGAAGCCGGTATCCACAGCGAGCAGATGCAGAATGCTGCGCGCCATGAGCGCCGCTCCCGCGAGCAGCACGAGTGTGAGTCCGGTCTGTACGACCACCAGCGCCTCGCGCGCGATCCGGCTGGAGCCGCTCCCTGCAAGTGTGCGCTGGCCACCCGTCAGCGCGCCGCGGATGTCCCGAGGCGTTCCGCTCGTTGCCGCCATCACCGACAGTGCAACCGCGACAACGAGTGAGACGGCGAGCGCAAAGAGAAGCACCGTCCCGTTGATGCCCACGTCACCCATCCGCGGCAGATACGTCGGACGAAAAGCGAGGAGTAGGGCGGTTCCGAAGAAGGCCAGGAGCAAACCCATCGCGCCACTGACCAGACTCAGCACCAGCGACTCGGCCATTAACTGCTGCACGAGACGACGGAAACCAGCGCCCAGAGCCACCCGCACAGCGATCTCCTGGCGTCGCATCGCCAACCGCGCTAGGAAGAGATTGCTGACGTTCGCGACCGCGATCAGCAGCAGGAACCCGGTCGCACCCAGGAAAACGAGAAGCGACGTGCGCACGTTCCCCACCATTTCGTCCCTCAACGGTGTGACCGACGCATCCGCCATGTCGATGTCGCTGCCGTAGCGCTCCTTCAGCCGGTGCGCGATACTGCTCAGCTCGGCGCGGGCTCGTTGAAGCGGCACTCCGTCCGCCAGTCGTCCCAGCACCATCCAGTTGTGCGCTGTCCGACTGGGCACATCCTGATACAGTCCGCTCGGCGTCCAGAGCTCAGTCCCTCGCGGGTAGTCGAAGCCCTCGGGCATTACCCCGACGACGGAGTACACCTTGCCGCCGAATTTCAGCGTCTTGCCCGAAATCGAGCCACCTTCCAGCGATCGCTGCCAGAAGCTATGGCTCACGACAACAACCGGCACCGCGCCCACGACCTGCTCATCGGGGACAAACGCCCGCCCGAGCACGGGCTGGACACCCATCACCCGGAAAAAGTCCCGTGAGACCGCGGACTTCTCGCTCCGAACCGGCTCGCTTCCTCCAGTCACCGACACCGGACCCGACTTGCCGACTTCCGCCAGCGCCTTGAAGCTCCGGCTTTGCTCACGAACGTCCGAGAAGTTCGGGCCCGCAACCGGCATTGGTTGACCTTTCCGATCCAGCTCGCGGAGCGACACGATCCGGTCCGACTGCGGGTACGGCAGCGGCCTGAGCAGCACCCCGTCAACCACCGTGAAGATGGCGGTGGTGGCACCAATCCCGAGTCCCAGGATTACGACCGCCGTCGTGGCGAAGCCCGGACTGCGTGAGAGCGTGCGCAGCGCGTAACGAAAATCGCGAACGAGGCTAGTCATGAGAATCGCCCCCTGCGGGGTTAATCGTAGGGTCATTCGTACCGCACACTGACCGACGCGGGGCCGGCTCGCTCGATCTCATTGCAACCTCACGCGATCGTGTGAATCCGATGCGGACATATCCGACACGATGACCTTGTCTCCCGCTCGCAGT
>JBPCNJ010000250.1:0-7994 GCA_051001375.1 Gemmatimonadaceae bacterium | reverse complement strand
CACCCGGAAGGATGGTACTTCAGGAGCGATCATCTTCCGTACGCGCGCGCGGGAGTGCCATCGATATTCTTTACCACCCTGCTTCATCCCGACTATCACACGCCGCGGGACGAGGCACTGCGAATCGATATCGGCAAGCTCACCAGAATGGCGCGGTGGATGTACGCGACTGGATGGGAAGTCGCCAACGCCAGCGCGCGTCCGGCAGTCGAGCCCGGGTTCAAGCTCGAGCGGTAACGCATCAGGCCATGAGTTATCACCATGAGTTATCCCAAGGATGAGATTGCCGCGCCGCCATCGGCGCGCACCGATGCAAAGTCGTTCGAGCTCGCGCGACTGTGGATTGCAGACGGCAGTCCGCACGTCGCGCTCAGGGTCGACCTTTGGGACGATCCAGCCGCGTGGGGATTACTCCTGGCCGACGTGGCTCGACACATCGCGGTGGCGTACAGTCAGTCGGCCGGACACGACGCGGGTGACACACTCGAACGAGTTCTGATCGGATTTCGGGCCGAGTTCGAGTCGCCACCAGACGTATTGTAAGCGCTAGAAGCAGCGACCTGGACGAACTGGGGTATAAGCGGAGATCGCCGGTGGCACGCGCTTGCGACTCGGATTGGATAGGTTACACCAGGTCCATCCGTACCAACTCCAACACATAGCACACGATAGGACCGTTCGGTGCTACGTCCATATAACAAGGATAAGAGTGTCTTTTAGTAGTCTGAAGCTCCACCCAAATCTTCTCAAAGGGATCAAGGAATTAGGGTTCGCGCGTCCCACGCCGATTCAGCTTGATGCGATTCCGCCGGCCATGGAAGGACGCGACGTGCTTGCGTGCGCGGCGACCGGCAGTGGCAAGACAGCGGCTTTTCTTCTTCCCATCCTCCATCAACTCATAGACCGTCCGCGTGGTACAACGCGCGCGCTGATCGTAACACCCACGCGCGAGCTCGCCGCACAGATCGTGGAGGATCTGAACGAGCTGGCGATACATACACCCATTACCGCGGCGTCCGTGTTCGGCGGCGTTGGCATGGGACCGCAGGAACACGCATTCCGGAGCGGCGTGGATGTGATCGTCGCGACACCGGGACGGCTACTGGATCATCTCAGACATCCGTACGCGAAGCTCGACGGTCTCGAGTATCTGGTGTTGGACGAGGCGGACAGAATGCTCGACATGGGTTTCCTGCCGGAGATTCGCCGTCTGCTCCGCATGTTGCCGGTGAAGCGGCAAACGCTCTTTTTCAGCGCAACGATGCCCGCGCCGATTGTCACGCTCACGCGCGAGCTGCTCAAGAATCCGGCGATGATCCGGATCGAGCGGCAGTCCGCTCCGGCTACCGGCATCACGCAAGCCGTATATCCGGTGTCGCAGGAGCTCAAGGCCGCGCTGTTTCTCGAGCTGCTCAAGCGCGATGAGATGCAGGAAGTGCTCGTATTCACGCGAACGAAGCACCGCGCCAATCGGCTGCAGGCGTATCTTGCGCGCAACGGAATCAATGCGGAGCGAATCCACGGAAACCGCTCGCAGACGCAGCGCACGGCCGCACTCGCCGGTTTCAAGAACGGTACGTATCGCGTGCTCGTCGCCACCGATATCGCGGCTCGCGGCATCGACGTCGAGGAGCTCGGCCACGTCGTGAACTTTGACGTTCCAATGGTTCCGGAGGATTACATCCACCGCGTCGGTCGCACAGGGCGCGCGGAAGCGACTGGTGATGCGTTCACCTTTGTTGCCCCCGAAGAAGAAGGCGAGTTGAAGGCCATCGAGAAGGCGATCAGCAAGCGTCTTCCACGCGTGATCCTTCCCGGCTTCGATTACGCCGCACGCGCGGAGCAGAAGCTGGAAGTACCGTTGGCCGAGCGTATCGCGGTGATTCGCGCGAAGAAGGCAGAGGATCGCGCGAGGGCAAAAGCAAAGGAACAGCGTCGCGCGGGACAGAGTACCGCCACAAGCGGCGGCCGACCTGGTGCGCCAGCGTCCAGGCCGCAATCGCAGTCTCGGGGCCAGGGTCAGGGAAGAGCGGCGACCACCGGCGGAGCACCGGCGAGTCGGCGCGGAGAAGGGCGCACGGCGGGACATCCCGGCAACAGCGGAAGACCGAGGTAGCGGGAGCGCCTGGGAGCGCGACGGACTGCGCCCGAGCGTGCGTTTTGCCTCTGGCACGAGTAGCGGAAACTTTGCAGGTTAGCTGGGGCTTCACTCATCCGAGTGAAGCCCCAAGTTGCAAGACCTTCATGGGAGGCCCGGCTATTCATGCGAATTGGTCTGCTCCGTTTCCGTGCTCAGTCGGTAGTGGCAAGTGCAGCCCTCGTAGCCTTCTCACCGCCGGCTGTGCTACGAGCGCAAGAGCCGGACGCACAGATAACTGGGTCCGCGGTAGCGACGGGACGCCCCATCTGCGTCGACACGATCTCCGAAAGCAGAATGAATCGCGTAGTTGTATACGCGGCCCCGGTGCTGACCGATTCCTTACTGCGCCCTTTCCTACCGTCAGCCGACAACTTCACGCAGTTAGTTGTTGAGCGTGTGTGGCTGCTTCTGAAAGCTCAGCCCAACGTACTACCACACGGAGAGCCGGCTGTGACATGGCGGGGGCTTACCGGTGTAATCGTGACCGCGTTCCGAGATGGAAAGATCAATGTTCGTTCTGCTCTGCGTTCAGATTCTGCCGTGGCCCCTCGCCGCCCGAACGGTGCCGCACTCCTATCGAAGGCGATCAATACACTGCGCGATGAGGGGGAAGTAGTGGCCTGGCCCGAGGGAGTACCCGTCGATTCGTTTTCGTTCAGTATCGATCTGATTTCACCCGTGATTGACAGCTCGGGGAAGACGTCGATGCCGCTGGTACGCATCGCTGTGCCGCTATTTTCGGTCGCTGCCCCTTGGGAGGAGTCGGTACGGGTAGTTCGCGCGGGGAAACCATCGTATCCGAACGAGAACCAGCGCGATGGCGCCTCGGGCTACGCGGTCATGCAATTCGTGGTCGATACAACCGGTCGACCGGACATGTCCACGGTGCGCGACGTGTGGCCGCCAACGAAACCGCGACTTACTGGTAGCTTACGCGATTATTATGTGGCGTTCGTCAATGCGGCTCGGCGGGGAATTGAGATGACGCGATTCCAGCCAGCTCGGATAGGCGGCTGCGCGATGAGACAGCTGCTACAGGAGCCCTTTTCCTTCGACATCAGACGATAGTTGCACCTGCGCAACTGCCATGGTTGCGCAGGTGCGCGCGTTTCCTAATCAACTCCCATGGAAGACAGCAACGCGAAGATCCCGGATGTTTACGGAATTGTCACGCTGGACGACGCCGAGTGTCGCGAGATACTTACACGCCAGCGCATGTGCGTACTCGCGACAGCCGACGGCGACCAGCCGTACGCGGTTCCCGTCTTCTATGGCTTTGACGGAGCGACGGTATATCTCGGGATCGCCGAAGGTCGCAAGTCGCAGGTGCTCGATATGAATCCGCGTCTCTGCGTCACTATCGCCGAAGTCGGTCCGGGCGATAGTTGGCGCTCGGTGCTTGTGATCGGACGCGCCGAGTGGATCGAGGATGGTCCCGAGCGCACCGAAGCAATCAGGGTGATGATGGAGCACAACCGTCGACCGGAACGGCAGATCAAGACGGGGGCGAGCGCAGCGGCGTCGCCGCAGCGGCATCGGCGTGGCCGCATGTTGCGAATCGCGGATGCTCAGATTACTGGCCGCGCGAAGGGTTAATGGCGGCCATCCCTGCACCGCTCTCATCGACCCGTGCGCGGAATGGCGCACGCGTGTCGCTATGGATTCTGGCGGCGCTCTTTGTTGTCGCAGGAGTGCTGCACTTCGTTATTCCGGATAGCTACACGCGAATCGTGCCGCGCTGGCTTCCGGCCCCGCGGCTGCTGGTCTACGTGAGTGGCGTCTTCGAGATGCTCGGTGGCGTCGGGTTGCTCATCTCGCCGGTGCGCCGCCCCGCGGCGTGGGGGCTCATCGCCTTGTTGATAGCGGTGTTGCCGGCGAACATTCAGATGTTGGAGGCGGCGCATGTGGCCGGTGCATCCGCGTTGGCGCAAACCCTGCTGTGGTTTCGTCTGCCACTCCAGCCGCTGCTGATGTGGTGGGTGTACCGGAGCGCGATCGCGTGATACTATATCTGTCCAGAATCACTCAGCAGTAAACATCAGCATACCAGGATCACACATGCCCATCGCTCAGACTCTCCTCCCCGAATTTGATCATGAGATGGCAACCACTCGCACACTCCTCGAGCGAGTGCCCGACGGAAAGGGCGATTGGAAGCCGCATGAGCGGTCGATGGCTCTGGGGTACCTCGCCAACCACATCGCGACGCTGCCTCAATACGCCAATACGGCTCTGGAAGGGACCGAGATGGACATGAATCCACCCGGTGGAAAGAAGTACCAGATGGCCGAGTTCAACTCGGTCCAGGAGCGACTCGCCGCCTTCGATACAGGTGTCAAGCGCGCTCGTGAAGCGATTGCCGCGACGCCCGACTCAGATATGCATGTCATGTGGTCGCTCAAGAACGGCGGCGAGACCATGCTCTCACTCCCGCGCGTGGCCGTGCTCCGCTCGTTCATGATGAATCACCTCATCCACCATCGCGGCCAACTTAGCGTGTACCTGCGCCTGCTCGATGTGCCGCTTCCATCCATCTACGGACCCACCGCCGACACCCCGATGTGACCGAAGACGCGGCCTCCCTACACTCTCGCATCGTGAACTACATGGCCCCAACTCGTCCGGCAGAATCGGAGTACGCACCGTCCTACACCGGATACATCGGCGCAGTCCCGGAGGGGGACGTGATCCGGTACCTGTCGACTCAGCTCGGCGATGTCGAAGGACTGCTCGGGCACCTGGCCGATGAGCAGGCAAATGCGCGGTATGCGCCGGACAAGTGGAGCGTGAAGGAAGTGTTGGGGCACATGTCCGACACCGAGCGGGTGATGTCGTACCGGTTGCTCCACGCCGCACGCGCAGATGCTGCACCGCTTCCGGGCTTCGAGCAGGATGACTATGTGCGGGCCGCGAAGTCCGACCGGCGTGCGATTGGAGATTTGCTGAACGAATTCCGGGCTGTAAGAGCGAGTACCCTGTCACTCGTCAAGGGAATGGATGAGGTAGCCTGGGACCGGACGTGCGTCGCCAGTAACGCCAAGGTCAGCTCCAGGGCTCTGGTGTATATCATCGCGGGGCACGCCACGCATCACGCCAGGGTGTTGCGGGAGCGATACGGGATTGCGGGAGCTGATACGCCTGCGCCATTGCCACCGCTCTAGCTACACGGGATCCGCATGCTGCTCGAAAACATTGCCAGGTGGCGCAATCAGTTGATGCAGACACTGCAAGGATGGAGCAGCGAGGAGCGGACGGTCCGTGGCTTTTCGGTCAGAGTCGTCAACAGTCGCCCCGACATCGACACGGACGCGGTGTTCGGTCGTATGGACGCCGCGCTCGGGCTCATCGCCACGTATCAGCCGCGTGCGTTCAGGCGGATGCAGCACGATTTTGAGCGCATCCTGGTGCAGCGCTTTCCATGCAGAGCGGCGTACTTCCCCGATTCGCGCACGTGTTTGACCGAGCTGACGTTCTCGGTTAACCCGGAGTTCACCGCCGCCCAGGTCGCGTCATCCATAGTGCACGAAGGGGTTCACGCGCGCGTGCGACAGATGTGTACCACGTATGAGCCCGACCGACTGCCGCGGGAAGAACGGCTGTGCCGAAAGGCCGAGCTCGATTTCGGACTTGCCGTGCCGGGTGGCGAGCCAGTGGTGATTCGCGCACTCCAATCACTTGCGCTCGGCGATGAGGACGTGGCACCGGCGATCGACTGGACTGAGGCGCAGCGCAGGGTAGCCGGTGCGGACGCCGCTGATGCAGCCGGCAATGGTTGAAGTGACTGTCCTCCATGTGGCAGACTTACTGCGTTGGATCGCCGTATGTCGCGAGCATTCGTAAACGAGGACGCCGGGCCGTGGGGCGACCCTTCGCGGCGCTTTGTCCTACCACCGCGCGACGATCCGAGCTTCGATGCCGCCGCGGCCGCGGCGATGCTCGACGCGGCGCGCACCGGCGAGACTGGGAGCGCCGAGATGGCGACGGGTTACTACTGGGGCGAGCCGCGTCTGCGTCCGCACGTGCAGCAGATCCTGGCGCGAGCGCGCTGCGATCGGGACGATCGCCTGGAGCAACTGGCTGAACGCTTCCTCCGGTAATAAGAGATGAGCATCACCAACGCGAAGCTCATCAGCTCTTTTTGAACCACGAAACCGCTTCGGACGCGATCTCGGGCGGGACGGTGTGCCCGCCCGCGAATTCCTTGTAGGTAACGTCGTAGCCGGCATCCTGGAGCTGCGGCGCGATTCGACGACTGCACTGGTTGATCGGGAGCACCGAGTCGCGTGTGCCATGCGATATGAATATCCGGGGTGCTCCCTCCTGTCGAGCCGGACGAAAGAAGCCGGGCGAGAAGGCAATTATGTCGGTAAAGAGATCGCCGTTGGAGACGCCGAGTGACAGGGCGTATGATGCACCATCGGAAAAGCCCTCGATGGCGATGTGCGCCGGATCTACCCAGCAGAGACGGAACGCATGGGCCAGGAGATCATCGATGAAGTTGACATCGGCCCCGTACTCGCCGACGATCACGTCCCACGTCGCCTCACGTGAGCCAGGGGCTAGCAGGACCAGCCCCTCCGAGTCGGCCAAGTGCTGCAGTGGAACCAGTCCATTCGCCGCATCCCCACCCGCTCCGTGCAGCATCAGCACCAGTGGCGCGGGTGCATCCGAACGGTAGCTTTTTGGGACATACAGTAGGCCTTCGCCGTTCGGTCCCGGCCCTATCGGCTGGAGTCCGGGCCGGAGCACAGCACCCGATCCATCACCCGGTTTCTGAGCGGCTGGACGTGCCGTCAGTACTCCGGGCGGCCTCTGCCCGGCTGCTACCGATCGATCACCTTGCTGGTTCGCCATTGCATCCTCCTCTCCGCACCGCAGTGCCCAACTCGTGCCGCGAGCACCGGATTCGGCATCGTGCTCGGCGAATGAATTGCGCAGATTATGTGTGGAGAAAGCGACAACGTCGTCCGCGCCTGGCGGCGCCATCGCATTTGCCGTCGGGTGCGTATCATCATTGCAACGGTTAGACAACAGCTCGCTCCCGTTCTCTCACCATCCACCTTCGCCCATGCCTCTCCCGGCCAGATCAGGTCGACGCACCAACATCAGTGCGGGGCTCCTGTTATATCGGCGTGGCCGGAGTGCCTCGCTCGAGATCTTCCTGGCCCATCCGGGCGGACCGTTCTGGTCCCATCGGGACGATCTGGCGTGGACGATCCCGAAGGGCGGTGTTGAGGACGGCGAGGACTATCTTGACGCGGCCCGCCGAGAGTTCGAGGAGGAGACGGGCATTGTCCCGCAGGGTCCCTTTCGGAACCTTGGAAGCATCCGGCAGCGCGCCGGCAAGATCGTACATGCGTGGGCCTGGGAGGGCGATGCGAATGCGTCAACCGTGACCAGCAATGAAATGCGCACCGAGTGGCCGCGTGGCTCGGGTCGATGGATCGTGTTTCCAGAAGTGGACAGATGTGCATGGTTCGATCCTGACACCGCACGCCAGAAAATCAACCCTGCGCAGTCCGAGCTGATCGGCCGGCTGGAGCAGAAGCTCGCCCAGGACCTGGATAACGACGGCGACGGCAGGCAGGACGGTCGGCCCGAGACTGCCCAAGGATCGGATTCGCGCGGCTAGGTGCTGGTCCGGAACGCGCCAATAGCGAGTAGCAGCCATGCGGCGATGAACGCCAGACCGCCCAGAGGAGTGACCGCGCCGAGCCAGCGGACTCCGGTAATGGCCAGCAGATAGAGACTGCCCGAAAAGAGGACGATCCCGACTGTCATCAGCCAACCGGCGGCGCGCAGAAAGCCGAAGCCGGGCGCCTGCATCGCTATCACGCCGATCAGGAGCAATCCG
>JBPCNJ010000249.1:0-4814 GCA_051001375.1 Gemmatimonadaceae bacterium | reverse complement strand
ACGGTCCTGATTTGGACACACGTCGTGCCGAGGCACGGCGCGCTTTGGACGTCCTTGCGCAGTTCCTTGCCGTGGGCGAGCGCTTGAGCTTGGCGGCATATCTAAACGCAGCCGCCGGTGGGCATACGCCAACCGAAGATGGCGCTCGCGCTACCGCCACGCGCGAAGAGACCACCTGACGTGCCCAACACAAGCTGGAAGCGCAATGGCGAGCTGATGCACGCGCTCTTCGACGTCCTGCACGAGCACGGCCCGGACGGCATGCCTGCGGGTGACGCCGTTCAGGAAGTCGCGAAGCGTACCGGGCTTACAGATTACGAGGCAGGGCACTACCCCAACGGTATTCGCCGCTTCGACAAGATCCTCCGCTTCGCCACCATCGGCCCAGTCAAGGCCGGGTGGATCGTAAAGGACAGCGGCCGGTGGTACATCACGGATGAGGGATGGCAGGCACATACGAGCCTCACGGACCCGCTCCACTTCACGAAGCGGAGCACGGAGCTGTACGACTCATGGAAGAAAGGACAGCCCGCTAAGCCCACCGAGCCAGCAGATGATGTCGAGGAGGCAGTCGAAGACTCGGCCGTCATTGCGCTGGAGACAGCCGAGGAGCAGGCGCGCGCGCAGATCGAGCAGCACCTCAAGGCGATGAACCCGTACGAGTTCCAGTTTCTCGTCGCTGATCTGCTCACCGCGATGGGCTACCACATCTCCTGGGTCTCCCCGCCGGGCAAGGACGACGGCGTCGACATAATCGCCTTCGCTGATCCGCTTGGTATGCGACCACCGCGCATCAAGGTGCAGGTCAAGCGCTATGACAAGCCGGTCGCTGTCAGCGACGTGTCGGCCTTCATGGGGAACCTCGGCGCCGAAGAGGTGGGACTCTTCGTGAGCACCGGCAACTTCACCAAGGACGCCGAGCAGAAGGTGCGGACGGATAAGCAGCACCGGGTGACGCTCATCGGGCTGGACGCGCTGATCAAGCTCTGGGTGCAGCACTACGACAAGTTGGGACAGCAGGCGAAGCTCCGGCTGCCGCTCCGGCCGGTCTACTTCCTCGCACTGGACGAGTGAGAGCTGACACGCCGCGCGAGCGCGTCCTTCGCGCGCTCGATGCGCTGCTCCCGTACCTGCACGGGTTCGTGAACCAGGCGTTCGACGCGTCGGCGTACCGGGGCAAGCGCGTTGCCCCCGACATCGGCCCGCTCGTTCACGCGATCAAGGACGAATGGCGCGGCGCGTTCGCCGCGCGTCTCCACGGACCGGTGCGCAACTACCTCCACGAATTGCTTGACATTCGGAACCGATTGTCGCACTCCAGGCCTTTCAACGATGACGAGGCGCGACGGGCGTGCGATACGATCCGGCTCGTGGCGCAGGCCATCGGCGCGCCGCTCACCGAGTATGACCGCCGCGCATCGTACGAAACCGATGCGCCTGTCGCCGGGCTTTCCCAGCTGCAGACGCCAGCAACGCGAGGAGACAAAGGGCCAGCGACGGCGTCGCAGCGTCCGGGTCTTCAAGGGCGTCGGCCGTCCCAGCGGGACGTGATGCGCGAGACCTGGGGGCGCTGCGCGCCGGACGAGGAGCGGACCGTCCGCGAGTACGCCACTGCCGAGCACCGCGGCGAGGCGTCGCGCAAGCAGAACACATCCGGACTCACGCCTGAGCGGTACGCGCGAGCCCTCCTTGCCGATGGTCTTAAGAAGGGCTGGCTGGCGACGCGTCCTGACGCTTCGCCTGAGATAAACTGACCCATGCTGTCAATGATCGTTTGAAATCTCACGCCGCCGCTAACAGCCGATTCGGAAAACAGAAAATGGGCTCCGCAGACCGTAGGCCGACGCCGCTCTGCGACCTCCGTTCCGGCTCTTACCGGGATCGCTGTATCTTGCCTGAGTGCGGGGAAGGACCGGCGGCCCGCGACGGAGGTGACGCGGAGGCTTTGAGTTAGCCTGAGTTAACGTCGTACTCACCCGGACTCTTGCGCACCATCACGGACGCCCAAATGCGGCTCGAACCGGTGGGTGTAGGTTCCATAGCTGTAATGGGCTAGAATAGTTGACGCTGCTCTCGTGCGAAGGAGTAGCGAAGCGCTCGGATGGCGAAATGGGTAGACGCGAGGGACTTAAAATCCCTTTCGGTAAAACCGAATGCGGGTTCGAGTCCCGCTCCGAGCATGTTCGAAGCAGCAGATTACACGCGGCTGGCGTCAGTGATCCGGTCATCTGAGACGTTTCTAACCGCTCGCTCGTTGCCTTTGTTTGCTACTTCTTCGTAGCTACCGTAGGTGGCCTTCTGCTATTCAAGAGGGGCCACCTCGCATTCAAGCGCCGATTCCTTCCTTTCTATGTCAGCATCGGCGCCGCGTTTATGCTGGCGATCGCGACGCTCGGTTTGGGCTGGACGACCGACGCTATCATGCTCGGCTCGAAGCTGATCAGCGCCTGGGCGTACTCCGAAGCATGCGTTGCAACTCGTCAGCGCGTTTGTTTGATTCGTCCGCTAGGCACCGCGCCCTCGCCGGTGCCCACAGCTGACCGCCAACACCTCTCGTGCGGCGTTGGCACTCCCGATCCCGCACAACGATCCACGCCCGCTGCGCGGAACGGAGACCGCGGACCATGCGCGGCTCGCGCCCAGCAGATGCGCCCGCGTTCTGTCGCAACGCCGCAATGAGCGAGCCGTACACGCTGTTGAGCCGAACGTCGGAAACCGCGAGATGTGCTGTTATGCACGCGCGCTGGCTGGCGGCCGACGGCGAGCCGCACGGACCGGCGGTGGATGTATCACCCGCTCCACTCCTCGGCGGCCCCGCGGCGACAGATCCGCGCGATGGTATTCGCACGGCGGGAGTGGCCGCTGTCACGGGCATAGTCGCTGGCAAGGCCGGCGCGCGGGCCGTAGTCACAGCCGTGTGCGTTCCGGCTTGTAGCGGCCTTCCGGTCGCAGTTGGAGAAATCGCCACGATAACGGTGTTGGAATCACTTAGCGACGGCATGCCCACTGAAGCAGCCTGCGAATCCGCCAGCGTCTGCGGCGATTGCATGCCTCGCTGCTGGACCTCTGCCAGATCCCGCGCGATTGCGCTATCGGCTACCGCTTCATGCGGCTTGCGACTGCACGCGGCTAGCGCGCCCGAGGCGCTCACGCCCACGGACATGAGAAGAGCGCCGATCAGTGCGGCGCGTTGCGGTGCGGCGGCTCGAAGTGTCACGGCGCCCACCCGTGGAAGGAGCGTGCCACTCCCGCATCGCCAACAAGATGACGGCCCGCCAGTCGAATACAAGGGGGGCGCGTGCTCGTGCGCCCCCCTTGTATTCGAGTAACGTGTTACTCGAGCTACGCTGCTCCGCCCGAGGCTAAATGCGTCGCAGCTTCAAGCCGCAGCTTAGAACGGAATGTCGTCGTCACCGACCGACGCGGTCGCCGCGCGTGGCTTACGTCCCATATTCTTCTCAGCCTCCGGTGCGGCCGGATGCGCGCCGCCATCGTCTGCCTCGTCCGCATTCTGGACGTAGTTTGAATGCTCAGAGCCCGTACCTGCGCCTGCACCGTTCTGACGCGCCGGCCAGACAACGCCATCACAGTTACGATCGCGGCACTTGTAATCGGGCGCCTTTGGATTGCGCTTGGTAAGCCGGTTGTCCCACGTTCTGCCTCCGCACTTGGGGCAGCTCACCGAGTCTACGTCGGTCAGCACGTTGGAGCTGAGCTGCGAGTGCTGAGGCGCAGCGGCCGTATCTGTAGCGACGGCCGGAGCTGCCGAGCGTCCAGTGGCGCTTCCAGCGGTGGCGCCGTTTCCGTGCCGCCGCTCGTAAGCTTGAGCCGGATCCTCAACCGGTTTCGCGTACTTGCCATCCCCGTCCACCTCGACCCAGTTCTGCTCGTACGCATACAGCTCGTGGCCGATTCCGAATCGAACCGCTGCGCGCTTAAACGCATCCGTTGCGGCCTGCTTGTAGTCGCGCCCCGTGCCGACGTCCTCGCGGATGACGCCGAGCACCTGAAGCCGCGCTTTGAATGCACAGACGGAATCAGAGTCGTCGTTACCGGCGATTGCGGGAAGCATCTCCAAGGTGAGGTCCCACTCTCCGGGAACCACGGTGTCGAGCCGGTCGCGGACCGTATTGGCCTCAATGTAGCAAACGAATCGCGCGAAATTGCGCCCGTCGCGCGTCATCGGTTTGCCGTCCTGGCGCCAGGAAATCACGCCCGCGGGTAGCGGCGCCGACAGCGCCGACCAAACCTCGCCCTTTGTATCGAAAGTGTCTTGTCTTGCGATCATCACCTATTCCTCGCTCTCCGTCCACTTGTACGTTGCTTCGTAGATGCGCCAACGGCGCTCATTTCCCGTACAGCCCGCCGCGCTTCAATCACCGCAGCGCAACCGCGCCCATGCTCGCAGTACCACCCGTACCGATCGAAGAAGACCAGATGAAACCTGGCATCGCCACCCTGGCCTTCCCGCACTCTCCACAGCTCCTGTACCGACGTGTCCGGGCCACACATTAGCCACGGGTTTAGCGGTTCGACGCTGTAACTTGGTGGTTCTCCCACCGGCCGCCCCTTCACCGGGGCCTTTCTGAGACGCTTCAACTACCCGTCCCAAGTCGTTGGGAGTCAATCACTTACGAGGCTGTATTCGGGGGCTGTTCGGGACAACCAAAAGTTAGCACTTGTCGTGTTTGAAAGCAAGGGGCTGACTGGGGAAAACACGAATGTCCGCGACTGCGCGGAGCCATATTGGGCTCTCCTCCAAGGTTGGCCCAGCGTTTGCGCCTCCTACTTCCCTCTCTCACTCACCCTCCTCG
>JBPCNJ010000248.1:0-3548 GCA_051001375.1 Gemmatimonadaceae bacterium | reverse complement strand
ACCTCCCCACAGCCGCAACCGTTGTCCCGGTTGTAGGGGTGGAACTCGCCACAGGGGCACGGGTTGCAGGCGAGCACCAGCATCCCCCGGGCGGGGTACGTCGCCTCTTCGTCGCCGCGCGCGATGGTGATCTCGCCGCTCTCGAGCGGCTGTCGCAGCGCCTCTACGACGTCGCTGGGCAGCAACGGAAATTCGTCGAGAAACAGGACACCCAGATGAGCCTTGCTGACCTCACCGGGGCGCACCCGGCCCGTTCCGCCACCGAGGATGCCGGACCGTGACGCGGTGTGGTGGGGCGCCCGGAACGGCGGGCGGGTCACCATCGGCGTCGACGGCAGCGGGCCGCCGGCGAGTGAGTGCACCGCGGTGAGCTCCAGCGACTCGTCGCGGTCCAGATCCGGAAGGATCGTGGGGAGCCGCTCGGCCAAGGTGGTCTTGCCGGCGCCCTTGGGGCCGGTGAGCAGCAGATGATGGCCCCCGGTGGCGGCCACCTCGAGCGCGTACCGCGCGTCCGCCATTCCTCGCACGTCACACAGGTCGACGTCCTCCAGGCGATGTTCGCCCCGCCAGCTGACCAAAGGGGCGCCCGTCGGGGGCTCGACCGGGGGCGCTTCGGGCACCAGCTGTCCCGTGAGCAGCGCAATCACCTGGGCAAGAGACCGCACTCCGAAGACCGAGATCCCGTCGACGATGGATGCCTCCTCGACTTGGGGTTCGGGCACGTAGACCCGCCGGAGCCCGCGCGTCCGCGCGGCCATCACCATCGGCAGCAGGCCGGGCACGCATCGCACGCGCCCGTCCAGGGTCAGCTCGGCGATGAACACCGCCTCGTCGAGCTGGGCGCGCGGGAAGTGGTCGTCGGTCGCAGCCAGGACTCCCACAGCGATCGCCAGGTCCAGATGGGTTCCCCGCTTGGGCAGGTCGGCCGGCGACAGGAGCACCGTGATCCGCCGGGACGTGGGCCAGTGGAAGCCGCTGTTGTCCACCGCGGCCCGGCACCGGTCGATGGCCTCGTGGACTGCGGTGTCTGGTCGGCCGACGACCGCGGTCCTGATCTGCCCTTGGCTGAGGTCGACCTGGACGTCGATCACGTGTCCCATCGCTCCGACCAGGGCCACCGTGCGGGTGCGCGCCCACATCAGTGGATCCCTCGGACGTGCTCGAGCACCGCCGGCCCCTTCGCGCCCAGCAGGACGCCGACGAGGTCGATCCTGACGCCCGGTGGATGGAGGTCGTGCGCTTCCACCCACCGGACTGCCAGCTGGCGCAGACGGTCGGCCTTCGCCTCGGTGACCGCCTCCAGCGGATGACCGAACGCGGTGCTGGTGCGGGCCTTGACCTCACAGACGACCAACACGTCGCCGTCGCGGAGGACGAGGTCGATCTCGCCGAGCTCACAGCGCCAGTTGCGGTCGAGCACGACCATGCCATGCGCCACCAAATGGCGCGCCGCGACCTGCTCGCCATACTGGCCGAGGGCCTGTCTCGCCTTCGCCGTTGCCGTCATCGCTGCCCCTTCTGTCGATGGACAGCAGCCTCGTGGGAGGCCGGGACAGCGATGGGAGATTCACGCGAGACCGGTGGAGGACCGGTGCGGGAGACCGGCCTGTGCGCGGTTGACGGGCCAAGGCATGGACTGTGCACGGCAACAGGATCCGGATCTGTGCAGGTCACCAGCACGCCACCGTCCAGGGCGCGAGGACGACTCGCCCTCCTCACAGTTCCAGTTCTGGTTGGGCCGCGTCACGCTTCCTGGGCCCGAGGCAGTCTGCGACGCTACAAGCGTGCCGTTCAGTTCACCAGGCGCACGATGGGCCGGCCGACGCCGAGGAACGGCATCAGCGGAGTGTTCCCGTCTCCAGTCTCGGGGAGCGCATTGGCGTTGAAGAAGACCACCTTCAGCTGCTTGATGTCCTCCCCCGGGATCATGATGCCGTTGTCCGAGGTACCTGTGTGGCTGCCCCTGATCGCGGTCGCGATGGCCTGCTCATCGGTGATGAATGCCGGCCGGAAGTCAATGATCGAATAGTGGTTCGAGCCCCCGGACGGCTGCACGCGCAGCACCGGCACCCACAAGAACCGGGGTGAGGAGTAGATGGAGGAGTCCAGCACTCCGTCCGTGCTCACCCGTGCATAGCTCTTCCGGGCGATGTCGTTGATCGACGTGGAGCCGTCGTTGAAGTAGCAGCTGAGCACCTCGTCGTTGATCTTGTAGGGCCCGCCGGAAATGCTGATGTTGCGATAGTTCGATCCTCCGCCCGGATCGCAGCCGGAGCGGGTGGGCACATTGGTGAGGAGTCCCCCATAGCCCTGGTCGCCCTGAATCAGGCCTTGGGTTGCCACGTTGGCAGCCAGGCCGGTGTCGGTATCGACGCAGTTGGTGCCGGGAAGCAACCCCGGGCTCGGGTCACCAGACGCGATGGCACCGTTCAGGCCAGCCACACACGTGCCACCGGCAGCAAGAGAGAGGTCTGGATTGTCGACGGCCCACTGATGGACATGCGGCGCCAGCGGCCGCTGGAGGCCTTTGATGATGTTGACCGGCAGGTCGTCCCCGGTCGGAACATCGGTCCGTGGGAACTTGATGGTGCCGAAGTTACCCACAGTGGGCCCCGACAGGCATTGCAGCGCGGCCTGGCCGACCACCACCGGCAGTGCCTGGCTCTGCGGCGACCACTGGCTGGGGTTCTTGGTACCGCCGTGAGGACTGGCGGTGGGGTTGCCGTCGCCGTTGTAGACCCGGACCCACCACACGGTTTCGACACTCGTCACCGAGGGGGGAATGTTGACTGTGACCGAAGAGGCGCTGCCCGCGCCGGTTCCGTAGGGCGCGACGGGCACACCGACGGTGACGACCGCCGAGGGCGAGGTGTCGTCACTTCGGAAGAAGCCGATGTAGTTGCTCTGCTTCCACTTCTTGGCGGTGACGGTGAGCGAGTTCCCCGTCGAGTTCAAAGGCAGCGTGTTGACCGCGGCGCCCGACGAGTCCTTCATCACCAAGGGAGACTGCAGCTCAGTCGTGGTGGTGTCAGTCGGGAAGGCCAGCGGCGGCACGATCGGCGTTGCGCCCCCACCGGACGGGTCGACGAGCGTCTCCAGCCCGTAGTCGCAACCGTTGACCGCGAACATCGGCATCACTCGCTGGCCGGGGCTGTAGACGCTCACCGTGGCGACTGAGGAGACACTTACATTGCTGATGCCGAACGCGTTGGCCAGTCCGAAGTCAACCCGAGCCCGAGGACTGACGACCACAAGCCCGTCGTTCGTGTAGCTCACCTCGCCGTCCGAATCGCTGAGGTTCGTGAGCTGGCCGGCGGCGATGCAGTTGTTCGCGCTCCAGCATGCCTGCCCGTCGTCCTGAGGCTGATTTGCATTCATCGACGCCGTCACCGCGTTGACGACCTCGGCGGGAACGGCTGCGCCGGCGACGGGAGTGTCGGTCATCGTGGCCGCACCAGCGAACGCACCGAAGTCCGCTTGCGTCTGGGTGTCCGACTTCCGGGACGTCTCGTTGCCGATGTCCGTCCCCAACGCTGCGAGGGGGATCA
>JBPCNJ010000247.1:0-10120 GCA_051001375.1 Gemmatimonadaceae bacterium | reverse complement strand
TTGGCGCGATAATAGCGCGCAGTGTTACGGCTACCGGCTCACCGCAGAGCGGCTATAATTGGCTCAGGCGGTTGGACGCGAACACCAAGGAGTACGTGCTCAATCCCACGATCCTGTATCAGAAGCTCAAGAGCAGGGAAGGATTGATAACGCTCTGGGACATGCCAGACGTTGCGACGATGCGCGACAGGGTGGGAATTCCGATCGACTACGTGATCCCAAGGAGTGGCACGCCGCTACTGGTGGACGCGATCGCTATAGTGCGCGGCACCAAGCATCCGCGTGAGGCTCGCCTGTATTATGAATACGTGACTAGCAAACAGGCGGAGATAACGTCGGCGCGCAAGTTCCTGCGCATTCCTGCGCGCACGGACATTCCCGAAGACTCGCTGCCGGACTGGATTCGTGTTGCCCGTACGCAGATTCGCCCGATGCAAGTGGATCGCGCGCTGCTGGCCACGCATCTGAATGAGTGGATGCGGTACTGGGACGCGCACATACGCAAGCGCGGATGATGAGTTCATGACTGGCGGCACGAGTGAGTCAAGGTCAGGGCTCGTCGTCGATCAACTCAGCCGGGTCTTCGATACGCAACACGCTGTCGATGGCGTGTCCTTCGAAGTAGCTCCGGGCGAGCTGGTAGCACTGGTTGGTGCTTCTGGATCGGGGAAGACGACTACACTCCGGATTGTGGCTGGATATGAGCGGCCGGACTCAGGGCGCGTTCTGTTCAACGGGACCGACATCACGCGAGTGCCGCCAGCGAAGCGCGATTTTGGCATGGTCTTTCAGCAATACGCACTCTTCCCACACATGTCGCTACTCGACAACGTGGCGTTCGGACTGGAGGCTCGCGGAGTGGCGCGGGCGGAGCGCCGTCGCCGAGCGGGGGAAGCGCTGGACGGCGTTGGCCTGGCGAGCAAGGCCCAGCGCATGGTGCAACAGCTTTCAGGTGGAGAGCAGCAGCGCGTGGCATTGGCCAGAGCTGTGGTGATAGAGCCGCGTCTGTTGTTGTTGGACGAGCCGCTCTCCAATCTCGCCCCAACCTTACGCCAGACCACGCGTGACAAGCTGCGCGCCGCCCTCAAGGAAACCGGAGCGCCGGCACTTTTTGTCACGCACGATCAGGATGATGCGTTCGCGATCGCCGAGCGAATCGTGCTGCTATCGCAAGGACGCGTTTTGCAGATAGGGACCCCGGAAGAACTGTACACCCGTCCGGCGTCACGTGCCGCCGCGCTCTTCATCGGACACGCGACGCTCGTTCCGGCGCACGCCGACGGTGATCACGCCACCCTGACGATTGGCGGAACCACGCGGAGTCTCGCCATCACGCGCCCGAGCGACGCTCCGAGCGACGCTCCGAGCGATGTGCTGAGCGTACGCGGCGCGGATGGAGTAACTGGTGCCGTCGTACTGCGCCCAGAAACTCTCACACTCGACATAGCACGCGGCGCGGACGGCTGGAACGGCGCGGTAACGGCGCGACGCTTCGCGGGCGCAACGTTCGTGTATCACGTAAGAATTGCTGATGATACTGTCGTCCAGGTAGCATCGCACGAGCGGGTCAACGTTGGCGACCCGGTGCAGGTAAGAGTGGGTGGTGCGGTGCCTTTTGTCCCCTGATCGCACAGTTGACCGCGCGCTTGATACCGCGATCGATATTACCGTGAACGAGCTACGTCCCGTGCGCGCTCGCCGCTCCCGCGGCCAGTGGTACGCAACATTGGGGGCAATCCCGCTGCTCGCTGTTCTGGTGTGGACGGTGGTCTATCCGAACGGCTCTGTCGTCGCCGGAAGCATCGGGCACTGGCGGGAGTTCGCGGAATCGCCGTCCGACGTCGAGTCGCTACGAAATAGCATCGTCATCGCGATAGCGTCGGTTGTTGCGGCGCTCGGGATCGGTGTTCCGCTCGCGTTCCTGCTCACCCGTTTCGATTTCCCGGGACGAACCCTGCTCCGCGCAGCGGCCACGCTTCCGGCCGCGCTTCCACCACTCGTGGGAGTGATATCTTTCCTCTTTCTGTACGGCGACACGGGCGTGGTCACGCGGGTGGTGCAATCTCTGCTCCGTCTCGATGAAGTACCGTGGCATCTATCTGGCTTAGGCGCAATCGTCTTCATCCACGCGTACACAATGTACGTGTACGTATATCTCTTCGTCTCCGCGGGCCTGGAACGGTACGACACCACGCTGGACGAAGCAGCGGTCGGCCTCGGCGCATCGCCGCTCCGCCGTCTCCGCGTTATAACACTTCCGTTACTCACTCCCGCGATCGCCGGATCCGCGCTGCTCGTCTTCATGAACGCACTCGGCTCATTCTCCGCGCCGTACGTGTTTGGCGGCGGCACGCGCGTGCTGTCCACACAGATCCTCAACTCTAAACTGAACGACGCCATCGGGCTCGCGTACGTGGAGACCTCGGTGCTCGCTCTGAGCGCGATTGCGGGATTGATGCTGTTCAGATGGCTGGAAGGGAAACGCGCGTACGTGGCCTCCAGCAAGGGTGCAGCAACACGCCGCGTGGTGCAGTCCCAGGGCGCGAGAATGGCGCTCGCGGCGCTCGCTGCTGTCATCGTGCTGGTGCTGGTGCTGCCACATCTGATGGTACTGCTGGTGTCGTTCGCAAAGGACGGTGCGTGGACAACACAGGTGCTGCCACCCGTGTACACGCTCGGAAACTATCGCGGCCTGTTCTCCGAGAACCAACTCTGGACCCCCATCGTCAACAGCATCACGATGGCATTGATGGCCACCGCCGCCAACGTGATATTCTGCGCCGCGGCCGCGTATCTCATTGTCATGCGCACGTTCGCCGGGCGAAAGGCGCTGGAGATACTCATCGCGCTGCCGTGGGCGATCCCCGGAACGGCAGTCGCGCTCGGCTTGCTCGCCACTTTCAATCGCAACGACCTGTCGGCCGGCAAGGTGCTGCTCGTGGGCACGTTCTGGATTCTGCCGCTAGCCTACTTCGTGCGCAACATACCGCTGGTTGCGTCAGCCATCGAAGGATCGCTCAAGCAGATGGATCCGTCGCTTGAGCCCGCCGCCCGCGGACTGGGCGCGTCGTGGTGGCTGGCAATGCGTCGAGTAGTCATCCCGGCGGCGAGGCCCGGGATCGTGGCTGGCGCTCTACTTGCTGCGGTAACGGCGGTGGGAGAATTCGTTGCGAGCGTCGTGTTGTACACGCATGGTAACCGTCCCATATCCATCGAGATTCTGGCGCAGTTGCGCGCGTACGCTTTCGGGACAGCCGCCGCTTACAGCGCGCTGTTGATCCTTCTGGTGCTGATAATGACTCTGCTCGCGCGCGTCGCGGAGTCGCGCATGCGATAGCACCCTTGCGGCAGCATCTGCATAGGTAGCACCACCCTGAGGAGACATGTCGACACGTCCACGCGTGGTGATCGTTGGCGCAGGATTTGGAGGATTGATGGTGGCGCGCAAGCTGGCGCGGGCTGATGTGGATATCACTGTCGTTGACAGGACCAATCACCACCTCTTCCAACCGCTGCTGTACCAGGTCGCCACGGCGGAACTCGCGCCTAGCGACATCACGGGCGCGACTCGACACATACTGCGGCACCAGGCCAACACCACCGTATTGCTTGGCCGAGTGACTGATGTGGATGTGAACGGTCAGACCGTGACGTGCGCCGATCCGTCGCATGTCGAGGGCGCACTGCTGCTTCCTTACGACTATCTCATCGTCGCGGCAGGCACGCGGCACTCTTACTTCGGACATCCGGAGTGGGAGCGGCTTGCGCCCGGTCTCAAGACCATCGAGGACGCGGTCAACATGCGAGGCCGCTTTCTTCGTGCGTTCGAAGAGGCTGAGCGGGCCGAAACGCATGAGGAGCGCGACGCCTGGCTCACCTTTGTCATCGTTGGCGGCGGCCCGACGGGGTGCGAGCTGGCTGGCGTGATGCAGGACGTGGCGCACGCGATGCGCAAGGATTTCAGACATGTGGACACGCGTGATACCGCCGTGATTCTGCTGGAGGCCGGTCCACGGATTCTCGCGTCCTTCCCAGAATCACTCGCGGCGGACGCTGCACGCGAGCTGGCGGAGCTGCGAGTCGATGTCCGCACACGCTCCGCGGTGACGGACATCACGCCTGATGCCGTGCACGTGGGCGATCATGCGATCCGGACGCGTACGGTATTCTGGGCGGCCGGCAACACGGCGTCGCCGATATCCAAATGTCTGGGGGTGCCACTCACCAAGGCTGGGCAGGTGATCGTTGAGCGTGACCTGTCCATTCCCGGTCACCCGAACGTGTTCGTGATCGGTGACCTCGCCTACGCATTACAAAAAGATGGTCAACCCGCGCCAGGTGTCGCGCAGGTGGCCATGCAGGAGGGGCGTGTCGCGGCCAAGAATGTTATCGCAAGCATCGCGCGTCGGCCGCGGGCTGACTTTAATTACCTGAACAAGGGCGATCTTGCTACGATCGGCCGGGGCAAGGCGATCGCCAACCTCTTGGGTGGGCGGATCAAGCTATCCGGCCGCCCGGCTTGGTGGTTGTGGCTGGGCATCCATATCACCTATCTGATAGGCTTCCGCAACCGCATCAGCGTGTTGATACAATGGGCGTATGCGTATCTGACGTACCAGCGGGGCGTGCGGCTGATTACCGGCAGTGCTACTGCCCCGACTTCCGACCGCACGTAACGCAGAAGCCCCACGATGTATCCATCTCCGAGCCGCAAGCTGGACAGCGCTTGGTGTGCAGGTTTTCTCCGCAGTGTGGGCAGTAGTTGGCGTCTCGCCCTTCGGGGAGTGTGCCGCCGCAGAATCTGCAGCCTGTGGGGACCTCGATCTGAGATAGGGTCGACAGCATGGAGGGGACCGGTGTCTCGGGAGCCGCACTGGCGGCGGTGGACATCGTTGCTGTGACATCAGTCGGAGTACGTGGCGCGGCCTGCGGTAGAGCCATTACAGTATCCGTTACAGTATCCGCATCCGTGGTAGGGCCAGCCGTGACAGAAGCGACGGACTGGTCAGAAGCGACAGGATTAACAGGATTGGTAGAATTCATTCCGTTAGCTGCGTCAGCAGACAACGATACGGCCGGTGCGGTTGGCGTTTTCATTCCGGCAGCGGCGGTAACGGGTGCCGGGGTCCGGGTGTCGCCTGTGGCGGGGGTGAGCGACACGGTTGAGTCGCCGTAGCCCTTGAACACACCCGGGTCGCCGGTGGGTGATGCCAGCTCTCGACGCAGCTCCTCCTGCATCGTGGGATCGCCCTGCAGGTATCCACGCTCGCCGGAGAGGAGCCGGGCGACGGATACCTCGTAATCATCGTTGGTATCGATACCGAGTTCGCGCCGATTGTGCCGGTACGGGATGATCTGCTCGTACAGCTCCCGGACTGTGAATGGGATCTGCAAGTACTCGGGCCTGTTTGCCCGAATGTTGTGTACCAGCCGGCGGTAGAGGCGGTCTAGATCGTCCATACTCGGTGCGTCCCCTTGAACGTTTCGTGGGTCGGAAACGGTGTGACTGACTGCGACGTCAGGCCAGTACCGTTGTGCTGTGCATGCCATGCGCCAAATACCGACGGCACCAGCCCGTCGGAAGCGTCCTGTGACGCGGCGGCGCGCGTTGCTAGATGGTTGGCGTACTCATTCTGCGGCTGGCCGTTGTGCCCACGCACCCAGCGCCACTCGCAATGGTGTTGGCCCAACGCGCGGAGTGCCTCCTTCCAGAGCTCCAGGTTCTCAATCGGGCCGGACTTGCGCGTCCAGCCGCGGGCGGCCCAGCCGTGTACCCATGAGGTCATACCATCCACGATGTAGCGCGAGTCGGTGGTGAAGACCACGCGAAAGGTTTTGCGCTTGGCCGAGATGCCGCGAAATGCCTCGATGACAGAGCGAAGAGCCATTCGGTTGTTGGTCGTGGAGGACTCGCTAATCCAGTAATCCCACCGGACTAGCTCGCGATTTTTGGGGCTGATCCACTCGACGACACCGCCAGCCCCGCCAGCATTATCGCCCTGTTTGCCGTTCCCGAGACATGACTCATCGGCGTAGACCGCGATCAGATCGGGGGCCAGATCCTGGACCTCATCTTGGACCTCCTCTTGGATTGGCTCAGTCACCGACCACCTCGAAGTCGTCCATGTCGTCGATGTAGATCGTCATGCTGTCGCCGGTTGCAGGCTGAACCGTCTCGATCGCCTCGCGACCGGCGCGCAGCCCGATCGATTCCGGCCGGACGATGAATTCCGATCCTCGACGGAACACCACTATGCGGCGCCCCTCGGTTACCGCCCGCTCCAGCAAGTTGTACTGTCTGCTAGTTAGCTGCATCTGCTGGTTCTCGTCCCAGTTTCAACTGCGTATCGCGTTGCACCACTCTCCAATAAAGCGGTCCAGCACTCGGGTTGCCTCATGGATCTGGCGCACCGGAACCCATTCCGTGGCGGAGTGCGCGAGCGCAATGTCGCCGGGTCCGAAGCATATCGTCGGTATCCCGGCCGCGTTCAGGAGCGCCGCATCCGTCCACGCGCTCAGTCCCTCAATACGAACGGGCAGCTTCTCTGCGTCGAGCGCGCGCCCCAACTCGTGCACCACTGGAGTACCAACCGGGACGTCGCTCGTCCCCTGCGATGTTGTAAGCTGGATCTCCACCGCAAGCGCCGGATGCCACCGGCGGACCTCGCGACACGCCTCATCCAACTCGTCCAGAAATGTTTGCGCTGTCTCGCCGGGAATGGTTCGGCGCTCGATTTCAACGCTACAGTGCTCGGGATACGTGGAGATGCCGGTTCCACCACTAATCAACGATGCGTGCAGTGACGCTCGACCCAGAAGCGGGTGGCTGCTGTTGCACAGGACTTCCCGCTGCATGTGATCAAGCTCCGCGATCACAAGTGCGGCGCCGGTGATGGCATCTACGCCCAGATCGTAGCGACTACCGTGCGCGGCGCGACCGTGAAAGTCCAGTTGCGCCCAAACGAACCCGCGGTGGGCGGGGCAGACGGCCAGCGCGGTCGGCTCGGTAATTATCGCGGCATCCGCTGACACGCCGGAGACTATGAGCGCCCGGGTGCCTATGCTGTCGTACTCTTCGTCGATCACGGCGGCTATAACGACCTCGCCGTCGATGCCGCGTCGAACAGCATCCCGAGCCGCGACGCACATCGCCGCGATGCCGCCCTTCATATCCGCGGATCCCCGGCCGTACAGCAGCCCATCAGTGATGCTGGGGACGAATGGCGGGTGCGTCATGTCGTCCGTGCCGACGACATCGAGATGTCCGTTCAGCATCAGAGTACGCGAGTTTGGCATTCCGGCGCCGGCACGGGCGATCAGGTTGGTACGCCCGTTAACCACATCCACGAGATCGGTCCGGAACCCCCAATCCTCGAGAACGCGGGCCAGGAAACAAGCGACCCCGCGCTCGCCGGGTGAGCCGGGGACAAGCGTGGGGTTACGAGAGTCGAACTGGACCAGCGCTGCCGTCAACTCGACGGCGTTCATTTCCCCTTGGTGGTCCCCTTCTTCGCCGCGGTAGCCGGAGCACTCACAGCTTTTTTGGCGGCGGGCTTGGGCTTGGCGGCCGGAGTGGCGCTCTTGGCAGCGCTGGGAGCCTGCTTCGACGCAGTCTTCGCAGCCGGCCTACCGGATTCTCCGGAGCCTGATTCCCCGGACGCTACGTTCTCGGCTGACTCCTGAGCGTGATCTCCGCTTACGTCGTCCTCGCGGGCAGCGTTGTCATCTTCGTCGGTGGCTAGCTGTGACGGAGAGGGCACGTTTGAGGACGACCCATCCGCATCGGTGCTGCCACGATTGGCCTGTGCCTCTTCCGCCTGGCGAATGAGCTTGTCGGCCTCTTCCTGGGTCATCTGGCCACGCCGAACCATGTACTGGACGAGGTCGCGAGCGCTTTCGAGGACGAAGCCCGTGATACCGGCGGCGGCGTTGATCACGTCTTTCATGGCGGCAGCCATCTTACTGCCGGCCTCGAGACTGATCTCGTGGGCCTTGGCCGTCATCTCGGCCACGGTATCCTTTACATCGGCGCCACGGTGTCCGGGACTGCGCTTTGGAGGAACAACTGGCGCTGCCGGCGGAGTGGCCGGATCCTCCGGCATCACCTCAGGCGTCGCTGACTTATCGGCCATGATCGGCGGGTGGAGGGTATGAATCGCGCTAAGTATATGAATTTTCTACACTTTCGCAAGCGGCTCGACCGCAGTACCGCGTCGTTAACGGTCTGATGCCGTTGCGTCGCGTCGCCGTTTTCTCCGCCAGTTGGCGTGGCGACGGACTCGGGGTGGCGCGTGCCTGAGGAATAGTGGATATTATGGCCGGAGTAGCTTCTCCTCTGCCCCACGGCACACGTACACGCAGGGAATATCTGTGACTGCTGCGACCGTTCAGGTCGATCAAGCTGACCTCGATCAGGAGGTCATCAGGCGCGTAATGAACGGGTCGCGAGACGCGTTTGAAGTTTTGATTGTACGGTACAGTGATCCGCTGTATCGGCATGCGCTGGGCATGACCGGCAGCCCTGATGTCGCTGAGGATATCCTTCAGCAGTCCTTCATCAAAGCATACCAGCACCTTGGCGAAGTGCGTGGGCGCTTCGATGCTTGGGTCTTCCGCATCGTCGCTAACGCGTGCAAGGACTGGCTCAAGAACATCCGCCGTACTCACGTCAGTTACGAAGAAGACGATCAACCGTCAACGTATACGACTCCTGAAGAGGAGCTCGATCGTAATGAGTTGCGATCTGACCTCGAGGGGGCGCTCGAAGCTCTGGCTCCTTCCCTTCGCGAAGCCTTTGTGATGAAGCACGTGGAAGGGCGATCCTACGAAGAGATGGCTGAATTGTTGGGTACCACGGTTGGGGCTCTTAAAATGCGTGTCCATAGAGCACGCGAGGCGCTCCAGCACCTGCTCGAGGAGAAATACGCGTGATGTATAATGATCTTCACAACCCGGACGAGGCCCACAATGACCTGGGCTATCAACCTTCGGCGACGCCAACTCCGGCCGCAAGACCGAGTACGCCGGCTTCCGACCGCGAAGTTCCACTGCGGGGCGGAGGTACGCCGTTACTGCTCAACCAATGGCTTGATGGTGACGTCAAGCTGTCGATAATGCAGGGGTCTCCGGGCGGCAATGAGGCGGTCGACCTGTGGAACAAGATCCACGATGAGGCCGAGACGCTGCGGAGCCGGACCACGCCGCTTTATGTACACAAGCGGATCATGGAGTCGCTGCCGGACGACCCGTACCGGCTGCAGCAGCCATGGTATCGCCGGCCGGTCGTGATTAACCCAGCTGCACTCATAGCTGTGGCCGCCGCGCTGGTATTACTTGGCGCAGTTGTCGCGCATGTCGCCTTCCGGTAACTCAGCGGCCCGCTAGTTGCGAATCAGAACGGGTTGCGCACTGTTGCGCACGAACTACCCCCTCTGGAGGCGTATATGAAGGTCCGCTCACTGGCCGCTCTCGCGGCGCTATGTTGTTCTGCTTTACCTGCTGCTTCTGCGTTCGCGCAGAATATGTCCCGCGTTGAAGTTCTAGCCGTTCAGCAGCAGCTGCGTGACGATGGCTGCGGCATTACCCACGTCACCGGCCGGATGGACGCGATGACGCGCCGGGCCGTGACCAAGTGCAGCAGCAAGTACAATGCAAATGGTGCGAGCACCTCCGCGGTGGTCGATTCCATGCACATCGGCTTCAGCGCCGGTGTCCCCGCTCCGAGCCTGTCAGCGGCTCGTGCTGGCTCCGCCATGCCGTCCGGTTCCATGTCCGGCTCGATGATGAACAGCGGTAACAGCTCCATGATGGGCAACCGCCGTGGCATGCGCCGCGGTCGTAATGGCGCAATGGGACGTGGCACGCACAACGGTATGATGCGCGACAGCAGCATGAATCACGGCATGATGCGCGATAGCAGCATGAATCACGGTATGATGCGCGACTCGACAATGGGTCGTGGCATGCACAATGGCATGCGCAATGGCATGCGCAATGGAGCGCGTGGGACGCGTAACGGCCGCATGATGCGCGATAGCAGCATGATGCACGACAGCAGCACGATGCACCACGATTCGTCAATGATGCACCGCGATTCGTCAATGATGAACCACGATTCGTC
>JBPCNJ010000246.1:0-3227 GCA_051001375.1 Gemmatimonadaceae bacterium | reverse complement strand
CACTATGGTTGAGCAACAGTACCGCGGTGCCGTTGCCAATCGCGATGCAATGCGCGCGCTGAAGTAGAACGGCGTCGTATCTGGCTCATGCGTGCTGCCGACAGTAACGCGTAATCCAGCTTCGTCGCGCATCACCAACCTGCCCTAACTGGCTGTACGAACCGAGCGGCCGCTCAGTTCGTACAGCGACACGACCGCGCTCTCCTTTGCCTTCGCTTCCACATCCACCACTACGTCCAGACCCGACCAGCATTCGGGAATATCGCGCTCGTTGATGAAGTCGGAGTGAGGGCGCGGGTCGCCGCCGTTCCATCCGGAACGTGGCGAAGAGATATGGAACCAGGGTAGACCTGACCGTGGCAGCCAGCTCTCCAGCGCAATACGTGTTGCCTCCTCCTCGCTCAGACCATCCCCGTTGCAGCGGTGGTGGTGCACATCATATATGAGCGGAACGCTCATGTCGCGGCACACGGGTGACAGATCGGCGACAGTGTAGCTGCGATCATCGTTCTCCAGGGCCAGCCTGGATCTGGCACGGTCGCTCAGGCGCTCTATCCCTTGGCTCAGCCTCTGCTGCGCATCCGCGAGCCCACCGGCCTTGCTCCCGCCGTGTAGGCAGATGGTTGTAGCTCCCACCATCTCGCAGAAAAGAGCCTGGTGTTCGATCTCCTTGATCGTCGACTCGACTACCGCCGGTACAACGGAGTTGAGAACGTTGTACTGATCGGGATGCACCGACAGCGCAATGTCGAGCCGCGCGGCAAGCGTTGCAACCTTTCGAAAACCGAGATCCAGCGCCTCGCCACCAGGTAGCTCGGTCAGGTGGTAGCCCCACCTGGGATGAGTGGCCAGAGGGAGCATCTGGCTGTTAATGCGAAAAGCCCTTATCCCGAGTTCGTCGCAACGCTCCAGCGCATGCCAGAGCGCGATGACGTTCGCGCCGATAGCATCGGCCAGATATGATCGGGCCCGATCTTCCCCGATGCTCGCCATGTGCCGGGCTGTGGCCTGTCGGAAGTGGGGCGATCTGTCAGAAAAAATGCAGCAGAGTCCCCAGCGTAGCCCATCCCATTTTGTTTGACGCGCCGTTTTCAGCATGCTCTGGAGTATGGGAAGTTATTGCATGGCCCGCAGATAGCCGCTCGCGAAGTCATTCTTACGCCTTCCATCCGACTCATCTTGAAGACAATGTTCCCCGCATGATACTTGATCCTCCGCGCCCCGTCGTCCATGTGGAGTACCCGGACTGGGTAGACTCCGTGGTTGACTGGGAACGCCCCTACAATAACGACGAAGAACGCATGCGGCTAGCGATCGCCGTATCGCGCACAAATGTTGAACAGAAAACCGGAGGCCCGTTCGGTGCGGCAATCTTCGATAACGGTTCCGGTCAGGTCGTGGCAGTTGGGATGAACAGCGTCGTCCGCCTGAACAACTGCACGCTACACGGCGAGATGGTAGCCTTCATGATGGCTCAGCAACGCATTGGCTCGTTCACACTCAACGCACCCGATCTCCCAGTGCACGAGTTGTACACGTCCTGTGAACCTTGCGCCATGTGCCTCGGCGCGACACTTTGGAGCGGCGTGCAACGGGTGGTGTACGGCGCTGGACGCGAGGACGCCTCGCTACTCAACTTCGACGAGGGACCGGTCTTCCCCGAATCGTACCAGTATCTGGAGGACAGGGGAATTCGTATCATGCGCCACGTCCTACGCGACGAAGCCCGCGCGGTGCTCGAGCTGTACCGCGAGAACAGCGGCAGGATTTACAACGGATGAGCACAAGTCTGGATCAGGGAATGCTCGCCGACGCATCCGCGGCGCTGCGCGAAGCCAATCTCGCATTCTCCAAGTCCCACCCCGGCGAAGGTCCCGGTCGCCAGCCAGTACACACAGTGTACGGCGGCGCGCAGCTCTTTTCGGCCGACTCAATTCCGAAACTTGGCGCGCTCGCACTCCGCGCCATGGATCGCTATGCGCCCAACGCCGCCACGCTCGGCGACGCGCTCCGCATCTCGGACCATGCGTCTCTGTCAGTGATCTACCAGCGCGTGCGCGATAAGCTGACCCGCGAGCCGATCGAGGACTTCCGAATCGACTTCGAGGACGGATACGGCAACCGGCCCGATGCCGAGGAGGATCACCACGCCGCCGTCGTCGCCGGCGAGCTGACGCGTGGAATGCGCGACGGAACGCTGTCGCCGTTCATCGGCATGCGTGTCAAGCCGCTCAACGAAGAGTTGCGCGAACGCAGCATCCGCACGCTCGATCTCGTCGTCACGACACTCGTCGAGAGCGGAGGGCTTCCAGAGCGATGGGTCGTCACCATCCCTAAGATCACCATCCCCGAGCAGATCGAGTACACTGTTGCGGTGCTGAAACAGCTCGAGCGCAAGCTCGGACTGGACGACGGCACGTTGCGTTTCGAGGCGATGGTTGAAACGCCGCAGATTGTGCTCGATTCCAGCGGGCGATCACTGCTCCCACGCCTGATGGACGCTTCGGACGGGAGACTGCGCGGTGCGCACTTCGGGACGTACGACTACACCGCGAGCTGCAACATCACCGCCGCGTATCAGCGGATGCAACACCCGGCGTGCGACTTCGCCAAACACTTCATGCAGGTCGCGTTCGCCGGCACCGATGTATGGCTGTCTGACGGATCCACCACCGTGATGCCCGTGCCCATCCACCGCGAGACCGCCGGCGGCGCTCCGCTCACGAATGGGTAGCGCGCCGAGAACGCGGCGAGTGTACATGCCGCGTGGCGTCTGCACTTCGATGATGTGCGTCACTCACTCGCTGGCGGTTTCTATCAAGGGTGGGATCTGCATCCCGCGCAGCTCGTCACGCGGTACGCCGCGCTGTACAGCTTCTTCCTGGAAGGGATCGACGCGGCAGGCGTTCGGCTCGGCAACTTCGTAAGCAAGGCCGCACAGGCGACACTCGTCGGTGATGTGTTCGATGACGCCGCGACCGGTCAGGGGCTGCTCAACTTCTTCCTGCGCGGAATCAATTCGGGTGCAATTACCGAAGCCGAGGCACTGTCGATCACCGGACTGACCGCGGACGAATTCCGCGGCCGGTCATTCGTGAAGGTCATACGCGGACGAACGTGAACGGATACAGTGTCGAGCTGCTCGATCTGATCGCTCGTTGGGTTCATGTGATTGCGGGCATCATGTGGATCGGCAACTCCCTGCTCTTCAACTGGCTGGATCGAAA
>JBPCNJ010000245.1:0-8540 GCA_051001375.1 Gemmatimonadaceae bacterium | reverse complement strand
TGCAGGGGCTGGTCATCGGCGCTGTAGGGACCGTGCTCGGCCTTGTCCTTGGATTCGCGGGAGCGTTGGCCCTTGACAGGTACAAGTTTATCAAGTTGGACCCGCAGGTTTACTTCATCGATCATCTGCCGGTGAGCACGCAGCCGCGCGACGTGATTTTGATTGTAATCGCGAGCCTGCTGATCGGCGCGTTAGCGACGCTTTACCCAGCGATACAGGCGGCAAAGCTGTATCCGGTTGAAGCAATCCGCTCTGAATGACGCCTGTACTCGAAGGGCGCGGTGTTCGCAAACGGTACATCGGTGGTGATGGGGTTGCATTGGACGTTCTATCCGGCGTGGAGATCACCGTAAACGCCGGCGAGATGATCGCCATTGTTGGTGAGAGCGGGTCGGGCAAGAGTACGCTGCTGCACATTCTCGGCGGACTGGATCGCCCGACCGGTGGCGACGTGCTGCTCGGCGGCCGAACGCTCGCGGGGCGCGACGACGAGGAGATCGCGGAGGTGAGAAATCGCGCGGTGGGTTTCGTGTTCCAGTTTCACCATCTGCTACGCGAGTTTTCGGCGCTGGAGAACGTGGCGCTGCCGATGCGAATAGGGGGCGCGAGTGGGGCAGATTCGACGGCGAGGGCGCGGGAACTGCTCGACCGCGTGGGCTTGGGCGCCAGGCTGCACCATCGGCCGAGCGAGCTTAGCGGGGGCGAACAGCAACGGGCCGCGGTTGCTCGGGCGCTTTCTGCGCGTCCGGCCGTGGTGCTGGCCGACGAACCATCGGGGAATCTGGATCTGGCCAACGGGGAGAGGCTGCATGATCTGCTCACAGAAGTCGTCCGCGACTTAGGCGTGGGGATGATCGTCGTTACACACAATAGATCTCTGGCCGATCGCGCGCACGCGGTGTATCAGTTGAGAGAAGGAAAGCTGTCCGTAGTTGCAGCCGGCGGAGGACCCGGTGCTGTGTGAGATTTGCAAGGAGAGAGACGTCGTGATTACGCTCACCGAAATCGATGGTGGCGGTGTGCGGCAGGTGCGACTGTGCGAGCAGTGCGCAGCGGAGCGGGGGGTACAGACATCGATCGCGGCCCCGAAGGCGGCGATCGGTACCTTTTTGCAATCTGTCCAGCAGCACGTGCCCGCCTCCAGCGCAGACGCCGGACGGTGTTCGTTCTGTGCTTCGACGCTGCGGGACTTTCGGCAGACCGGGAGGCTCGGATGCCCGTACTGCTATACCGCTTTCGAGCAGAGCCTGCGCGACCTGTTGGGCAAGGTGCACGGGAATGCGCGGCACACAGGGCGCGAGTACGGCGGCGCCCCGATCGCATCGCAGCTGCTGCCGCCGGTGTCCGTGGACCGACTGCGCGAGCGTCTGGAACGGGCGATAAGGGAAGAGGAGTTCGAGTTGGCGGCCACCCTCAGGGATCAGCTACGGGAACTGGAGTGACATTCGACGCTGCAACACTGCCGGGCGGTGGCCTTGGCTGGATCGAGGGAGCTGGTGATCACGCGGCGGTGGTTCTGTCCACCCGTGTTCGGCTGGCTCGCAACATCGAGGGTTACGCCTTTTCCGGGCGGGCACGCGATGGAGAGCGACTCCGAGTGCTATCCCAGGTTCGTGACGCGCTATCGGTAGTTCCGTCGGCGCGAGGGGGGGTGCTCGTTCGCGTGGACCAGCTGGACTCGCCTGACAGGCTGTTACTGCACGAGCGCCACGTGGTAAGTAAGGAGCTTGCTGGGCTGGACGCGGATCACCACCCGCGCAGCGGCGCGGCCGTGCACGTGGGCCAGTACTACTCGATCATGGTGAATGAGGAAGATCACCTCCGGATCCAAGCGTTGCGCTCGGGGCTGGACCTTGAGCGAGCGTTCAGCGACGCGCGAACTCTGGACGTCGAACTGGGCGAGCGCGTTCCGTACGCGTACCACCACGATTTCGGTTTTCTCACCGCCTGCCCGACCAATGTTGGGACGGGGCTGCGTGCGTCCGTTCTGGTGCATCTCCCGGCGCTCGTCCTGACCAAGGAGATCGCACGGGTGCTGACCGGGTTACAGGAAGTCGGGCTCACATACCGCGGGCTGTACGGCGAGGGTAGTGAGGTGATTGGCAATCTGTTCCAGATCTCCAACCAGACGACGCTGGGGCGGTCGGAGAAGGAGCTACTAGACTACCTGGATGAAGTCGTTCGCCACGTTATCGAGAAGGAGCGCCAGGCACGACGCGTGCTCCTCAGAGATGCGGGGTATATTCTAGAGGACAAGTTGTGGCGCGCGTATGGAACGTTGCGCTATGCCAGGAGTCTGTCATTTGAGGAAGCGATGAACTTTCTAAGCGGCGTACGCCTGGCTGCTGGATTGAAACTGATGAAGGGGCTGAGTGTACACACACTTAACGAGCTCCTTGTGTTTACTCAGTCGGCGCATCTCTCGGCGAGCGAGGGTCGCATATTGACTGAGGAGGAGGCCAGCGTTGCACGCGCTGCCTTCGTACGGGAGACTTTGGACAGGGCTGCCGAATGAACGGATATAATTTCACGGAGCGGGTGCGAAAGGTCCTCGCGATGGCACGCGAAGAGGCTACGCGTCTGCACCACGAATACGTTGGGACAGAGCACATTCTGCTCGGTCTCATCCGCGAGGGCGAAGGTGTCGCCGCCGCGGTCCTCCAGAACCTGAGCGTCGACCTCGACGAAATTCAGGCCAAGATTGAAGAAACAGTGAAGAAAGGGAAGGCGGCCGCACAGACGGGTCCCGATCTCCCCTACACTTCCCGCGCGAAGAAAGTGCTCGAGCTAGCAATGGCTGAGGCTCGGGAGCTGAACCATTCGTACGTAGGAACCGAGCATCTCCTGCTCGGGTTACTGAGGGAGGAGAAGGGGATCGCCGCACAGGTGCTTACCGACGCGGGGATCAACCTGGATGAGGCGCGCAAGGAAACGCTGCGCCTGCTCGGAACCGAGCTGCCCCAGTCCAGTGCCGGAAGTACCGGCGGCGCCACACCAACCACTCCGCCCGCAGCCAAAGGCGAGAAGAAGTCCAAGACTCCGGCGCTGGATCACTTCTGCCGCGATCTCACGCAGCTTGCCGCTGACGGTCAGCTCGACCCGACTATCGGACGCGGTAAGGAGATCGAGCGTGTGATGGAAATTCTCACGCGCCGGAAGAAGAACAACCCTGTGCTTATCGGCGAACCCGGTGTGGGCAAGACGGCGATCGTGGAAGGCCTGGCCCAGCTGATTGCCACGGGTGAGTGCCCCGACAGCCTGCGCGACAATCGGGTTTTGTCGCTGGACATGGCCGCGGTGATCGCAGGGACCAAGTATCGCGGTCAGTTCGAGGAGCGCCTCAAGGCTGTGATGAACGAGATCGCTCAGAACAAGAACGTCATTTTGTTCATCGACGAGCTACACACGCTTGTAGGTGCAGGTGCGGCGGAAGGCGCAATTGACGCGAGCAACATGCTCAAACCGGCGCTCGCGCGCGGCGAGCTACAGTGCGTCGGTGCATCCACCCTGAACGAGTATCGCAAGTACATCGAGAAGGATGGAGCACTCGAGCGGCGCTTCCAGACAGTCGTGGTCGAGCCGCCTTCGGTGGACGACACTGTCGAGATTCTCAAGGGCCTGCGTAGCAAGTACGAAGACCATCACAAGGTGACGATTCCAGACACGACGCTGATGCAAGCGGCAAAGATGTCTGAGCGTTACATCACCGATCGGTTTCTGCCGGACAAGGCGATCGACGTGATCGACGAGGCCGGGGCTCGCGCGCGCCTCGCGACGCAGGCGCCGCCGCCAGAGGTGGCAGCTTTGAAGGCGGATCTGGAAGGTGTGAACACGGAGAAAGAAACGGCGGTGCGCGATCAGAACTTCGAGCGCGCGGCTGCACTGCGCGACAGGGAGCGCGAACTGCAGGGCGACATCAAGCAGGCCCAGGAAGACTGGGACAAGCGTCGTCAGTCGCACCGTCCCGTGCTTGGCGAGGAGGAGATCTCCTTCATCGTGAGCCGGTGGACCGGTATTCCCGTGCGCAGGCTACAGGAGGCGGAGACGTCCCGGTTGCTCCGGATGGAAGACGAGCTGCATGCGTCGGTCATCGGTCAGGACGAAGCGATCAAGGCGCTATCTCGCTCGATCCGGCGCAGTCGCGCCGGGCTGAAGGATCCCGCACGTCCGATCGGCTCATTCATTTTCTCCGGTCCTACAGGCGTCGGAAAGACGGAGCTTGCGCGGTCATTGGCGAAGTTTCTGTTTGCGGACGCTAGCGCTCTGATTCGCGTGGACATGAGTGAGTACATGGAGAAGTTCTCGGTATCGCGCCTGATCGGCGCGCCCCCGGGATACGTGGGCTACGAGGATTCGGGGACGCTCACCAAGGCCGTGCGGCGCAAGCCGTACAGCGTGATCCTGCTGGACGAGATAGAGAAGGCCCACCCGGATGTGTTCAACATCCTGCTGCAGGTGCTTGACGAGGGTCATCTCACGGATAACTATGGTCGTGTGATCGACTTCAAGAACACGGTCGTCATCATGACATCGAACGTGGGTGCGAAGGACATCACCAAGGGGCGTGGACTTGGTTTCAGCAATGCGGATGAGCGCGATTCATTCGAGCGCATCTCGCAGAAGGTGAAGGAGGAGATGACGCACACTTTCAATCCGGAGTTCCTGAACCGGTTGGATGACGTGATCGTTTTCCACCCGCTGTCACGCGAGCACATCCGCCAGATTGTGGCAATTGTGATGGGTGACGTGCAGAAGCGCCTGGTGGAAGAGGAGCTGACGGTCAAGCTCACGGACCCGGCCGCTGACTTCCTGGTGAACCACGGCTACGACGACAAGTTTGGAGCCAGACCGCTAAAGCGCGCCATTCAGCGCTACATCGAGGATCCTCTGTCCGAGAAGATCCTGTTGGCAGAGTTTGCGAAAGGTGACGAGATTGAGGTTGACTTGAATCCGGACGGCGAGAAGCTCGACTTCCGCGTGATGACCAAGGCGCCAGCCTGAGCATCGGCCGGCAGTAGCTGATGTAACGAGAAGCCCCGGGGCGCGGTCAGCTCCGGGGCTTCTTTGTTCGAGATTGCTGACGCAGGCGACGGGCACTGACCGGAACGCGAAACGCCGCCCCCGGTTGGGGGCGGCGTAGAAGGTTCTTCGCGCCAGAAGTATTCGTTTGCCTTGAGGAGCCGGCCAACCGCTGCGCGACTCCGCCACTGCTCTACGTTGCCGTATGTTCGTTCCAGACATTGGCTGGTTTCGGCACACTGCCGCGGCAACTTGAGCGATCGGGATCGCGCCTCGCATCGGCATCGGTGCGCACCCGGCGAAGGGAGACCGGCGGTCGCCCCTACAGGGGCCGCGATCGCCGAGAAAAAATGCGTATGGCGGCGCAACCCTGTGGGCGTGGGCGGTGTCTAACCGGATCGAGGACGGCGCTGTGTACGAGATCGTGCGTAGCACGGCTGCGTTATGAACCTTTGGCGTGGTATATTACAGGGATGCTCAAGTTTTCCGGGAGCCTGCTAGCGGCAGCGCTGGTGGGGCTCCCTTTGTATGCCCAGGGGACAGACTCCACGCAGGCGCCGGGCTCTCCGCGCTGCTCAGTTCCGGACACTATCACCGTCACCGGCAACTCCCGGGTTGACGAGACAACCGTCCGTGGGACTGTGGGCTTAGTTCCGCACACTCCGCTCAATTACCGAGACGTGCAGCGTGCGGTGAAGGCGTTGTACGCAACCGGGAACTACGACGACGTCAAGGCCATATGCACGCTCGTCCCGCCAGGTCCAAGGGTCGTGTTGGACGTGCGGGTGAAGGAGCGGCCGGTGCTCGCGGCGACGGTGGTGCGGGGAGTGGGCCAGGTCTCCCCGAAGGACGTTAAGGAGCGGCTGCAGCTTCCGGTTGGGACGCCGGTTGACCCGGCCAGAGTCGCGCGCGCGCTGGAGAGCACCGACTCGCTATACCAGAGCAGAGGGTATTACCTTGCGCGCGTCAGGGTCGATTCTAGCGTGGCCAACGGCCGACTGTCGCTCGCGTTCACTGTAGACGAGGGCACTCGGCTCTCGGTATCCGGAATCGGCGTTGCTGGCAACAAGAATGTTCCGACGTCGGCAATTGTTGGCGCCATGGATACGAAGCCCGAGGGGTTCTGGTGGTTTCGGAAGGGCGAGTTTGACGATGCGACTTTTGCGGGGGATCTGACTGGTCGGATTCCGTCGCTGTACGGCAGCCGCGGGTACATCGATTTCCGCATTCTTAGGGACACGCTGCTGGTGGATCGCTCCCGCGGCAAGGGTGAGATCAACCTTGGAGTCCAGGAGGGTCCTCGGTACACGGTTGGCAGTTTCGAGGTACTCGGCAACAAGCGCTTCTCCAGCACTGAGCTGCAGCAGTTCTTCCCGTTTGACAAGGAGTCGCAGTCATTGGCGCAGAGCGCCCTTGGCCTGGTGCACCGGACGTACGAGAGCCCGAAGGGGACATTCGATGCCACTCGGTGGGAGGATGCGACAAGCAAGGTGAAGGAAGCGTACGGGAACGAAGGCTACATCTACGCAACGGTGCGTCCGGTGGAAGAGCGGGTTCCGTCGTCCGATAGTGTTCGCAAGGTGAACCTACGCTGGGAGATCGACGAGAAGTCGCCTGCAATCGTCAATCGCATTGACATCGTAGGGAACGACTATACGTACGAGTCGTGCATCCGCGAACAGATCGTGATGGCTCCAGGCCAGGTGTTCAAGCGCGACTTCCTGATCCGCAGTTATCAGAACATCGCCAATCTGAACTTCTTCGACTCGCCGATGCCGGAGCCGGATGTTCGGCCGGATAGCTCGGGCGACGTGGACATCACTTTTCGCGTGAAGGAGAAGCGGACTGGTAACGTAAATTTTGGGGCATCGGCCGGCCAGGGAACGGGGCTGGGCGGCTTCATCGGACTGGACCAGCCAAACCTGTTTGGTCGGTGCAAGCGGGCACAGCTGCAGTACCAGTTCGGGAAGTACATCAACGACTTCAATCTGGCGTACCAGGACCCGAACATCCGTCAGACGCGCATCTCCGGCGGTGTGACGGCATACCACACGCGCACGCGTTACAACATCGCCGACCTGGGGCAGAGCACGCGCACGGGTGGCCAGCTTCAGTTCGGCTTCCCGGTGCCGCACTCGATCAGCCGCTTCTTCCTGTCGTACGGTGGAGAGTCGGTGAGGTACGCCGACAACAGCGGAACACTGCTGAGCACGATCGCGACCAACTGTACCAGCTGCTTCCGGTCATCTGTCGGGACGTCGTTTCAGCACGATACGCGACTGGGTCTGCCGTTTGCGTCGCAGGGTGGACTGCAAAACGTGAGTGCCAGCTTCAACGGCGGAATTCTGGGAGGCACCGCAGCGTTCCAGAAGTACACGACCGAGCTAAAATCGTATGCTCCGCTGGCGTACATCGGAGGGAACAGCCCAGGATCGCAGCCCCTCACATTTGTAGCTGGCCTGACTGCACGTGCGGGAGCGGTAGTGGGTGATCCGGGTCCGTTCTTCTCCTCACAGGCTTTCGCGCTTGGCGGCACGCAGTACGGGGAGCCGCTGCGCGGCTATTGCGAATTCTCGATCACACCGGCGGGCTTCGATCCAAACGCGTGTGGCGACCAATTCCAGGCCAGGCGGGAATCGTTCGGCAATGCGTTCTTTGTGGGGACGGCTGAGTTGGGGCTCCGAATCAATCAGTCGGTGTATCTAAACACGTTCTTCGAGGGCGGGAACGTTTGGGCAAGGCCGCGCGAGTTTGATCCGCTGCGGCTGTTCCGGAGCGTTGGCTTTGGCGGCAACGTTATCAGCCCGCTCGGACCTCTAGGTGTCGACGTCGCGTACGGACTGGACCGCGTCGATGCGCAGGGACGCAGCAATCCGGCGTGGAAAGTTCACTTCAAACTTGGACAGTACTTCTAGGATATGATCATGAAATCATGGATTCGCGGCGCCGTCACGATGGTGGCGCTCTCATTTGTTGGGACAACGAGCGCATTCGCTCAGGCTCCGAAGATCGCGTACGTCAACTCGCAGAAGATCATGGCCGAAGCGCCAGGCCGTGCTGACGCCGAGGCAACGTACAACCGCGAGATGGGCACCGCGCGCGCACAGATTCAGCGTATGGACGACTCGCTCAAGACGATGATGGCATCGTTCGATAAGGATGCTCCGACGCTCGATAGCTCCCGGCGTATGGTGCGTGGAACCGCGCTTAGCGCGCGCGAAGCGGAGTTCTCCAAGCGAGCGCAGGACCTGCAAACGCAGATGCAGCAGCGTCAGGCCGAGCTGGCACGCCCGATGACGGAGCAGGTCGCGAAGGTGCTTGATGACATGCGCACGCAGGGTGGCTACGCGATGATTTTCGATGTCGGAACTCCTTCCGGTGTCGTGGTTTCGGCGGACAAGTCGCTCGACATCACTGATCAGGTTCTTGCACGTCTGAAGGCGCTCGGACCACCTAAGGCTACCGCAGCGACACCGGCGGCGCCGACACAGCGGCAGGCGGGTGTAACGAGTCCGCGCGGA
>JBPCNJ010000244.1:0-5112 GCA_051001375.1 Gemmatimonadaceae bacterium | reverse complement strand
CCAAATTTGGCCGCCGTCTGCAGAGAGAGTTGAGACAGTCTTACGGATCGCAGCCCGGTGCGCCGTCGGTGAGCGCCGGCGTCAGCGTCTTGGGCGGAGTGCCGCCACCGACGAAGATGTAACACTGCTTTCCCGTGTTGGTGCTCGTCATCGTCGCGCTCCAGCCTGGTGCGCTGGTGGTGGACGCATCGACCGCTGCACCGCCGCCCATCTTGTTACCGGTTGAGAGCTGTGCGCCGAGTGTCTTGACCGCTGTGGAATCAGTGGGGGCGAGGTACTTGCCGCCGCTGTTGCCGGCGTAGCCTTCTTCGGCCGTGACCAGGTTGCGCAGGTCAGTCTTCATGGAGGCGACGTATGCGCGCTCTTTGGTGGCGGCGAACTTCGGAATCGCGATCGCGGCCAGAATGCCGATGATCACGACAACGATCAGGAGCTCGATAAGGGTAAAGCCTTTCGTGTTCCGCTTCATTTATTTCTCCTAAGGGAGGCTGTTGGTGTATGGCCGGGGGGCCGGTTCTGCGAAGGAAGGAATGGCAACGGGCGGGCCATCGCAAGCCGCAGATGTAAGTCATTATCGGCAAAGCGTTTACAATCTTTAGCCACGACCGACCGCTCCATCCAGAGGGCGCATTCTGCAAGGCGTGTGGCGTTTCGCAAGGCCACACCGGTACGCCTTTGACCGGTGTCCGTCATGCCAGAGTGTCCATCTTCTGGAGCTTGCGGTGGAGGGTGGAAGGGTCGATGCCCAGGATGTCAGCCGCGCGAGTCTTGTTTCCTCCTTGGGCTTCCAGAACCCATTTAATGTATGCGCGCTCAATCACGTCGAGCGTTGGCTCGGCGTGTTCCAGATCGCGAACCAGGCGCTCGCCCGCGCGACTCACGACGCGCTCCGGGAGGGCGGTTGGCTCGATCGTGTCGTGCGGCGTGACGATGACCGCACGTTCGAGCGCATTTTCCAGCTCACGTACGTTACCGGGCCATGCATAGTCGCAGAGGATGCTCATCGCCGCCGGGCTTAGCGTTCTCACGCGGTCCGCGGTGGAGTGGCGCGCCAGGAATGCCTCGGCCAGAAGCGGGATATCATCGCGCCGATCACGTAGCGGCGGAAGGTGAATGGCAATGACATTGAGCCGATAGAACAGATCGCTTCTGAACTGGCCGGTCTTGACGTCTCGCTCGAGGTCCCGGTTGGTTGCCGCGACGACTCGCGCATCAACCGGAATCGCTTCAGTCGCGCCGACAGGCAAGACCTCTCGCTGCTGTAACGTTCGGAGTAGCTTTACCTGTGTTGATGGCGCCATCTCACCGACTTCGTCCAGAAAGAATGTTCCGGTCGAGGCAGCGGCAAAGAGACCTGTCTTATCCTTGACGGCGCCGGTGAAAGATCCTTTCACGTGGCCGAACAGCTCGCTTTCCAGCAGTCCTTCCGGGAGCGCCCCGCAATTAATGGATAGAAAGGGCCCGTTGACTCGCGCCGACGTTTCGTGGATGTAGCGCGCAATGACTTCCTTGCCGGTCCCCGACTCTCCCTGAATCAGGATCGTTGAATCCGTCGGCGCGACGACTTCCGCCAGATGAAGAACCTCGAGCCAGGACGCACTCTGGCCGATGGGCTGGTTCAGCCTGTCGCGCTTCCTTATCTCCTGCTTGAGGGACCGATTCTCTGCCCGCAGCTTGCGATGCTCCGCGGCGCGGTTCACGATCGCCAGAAGCTCATCATTTCGAAATGGCTTCTGGACATAGTAGAACGCGCCTTCATTGACCGCGTGCACGGCCGACTGAAGTGTTGCTTGCGCGGTCATGAGGATGACGGGCATTTCGGGGTCTATAGCCCGTGCGGCGGCCAGGATCTCAGCGCCGGTGACGCCGGGCATACGGATATCCGTGACCACGATATCGGGGCGAATTGCCTCGATCTGCTCGAGCCCGGCACGACCACCAAGCGCGACGTGCGGCGTGAATCCGTTGTTGGCCAGCAGGATCCGGATCACGTCGAGGATACCGCGCTCATCATCAACGACGAGAACGCTGGGCCGCTTGCTCGCTTCTGTCACGCCCGTGGTAGGAGGACGGTGAACCGAGATCCGCGGTCGTCGCTGTCAACCATAACGACGCCGCGATGAGCTTCGACCGCGCGATGCACGATGGCCAGTCCGAGCCCGCTTCCGTTCTGCTTGGTGCTGAAGAACGGGTGGAAGAGCCTGGCGCGCGATTCTTCGGGGATGCCCTGGCCCGAGTCGATGACTCGGAGCGCTACGGCTCCGCTCTGGAACGCCGGGGCTCGCCAGTCGAGCTGCTGAGGAAGCAGGGTCGCCGCTTCGAGGCGAACGACACCGGCGTCGGGCGAGGCCTGCAACGCGTTGAGGACGAGATTGAAGAAGGCTCGGTGGAGGACATCTTCATCGCCGGTGATCTCCAGCGGTGCGCGCGGAAAGTCACACACCACGCTTGTCCCGCTCGCCCGACCGGGGTGGGAGCAGGCGAGCTCAGCGGCATTGCGCGCGACGTCGAGGACGTCCAGGCGGCGCATGCACGGGACGTCAACGCGCGCGAAGTCGAGGAACGCCGAGAGCAGACGCGCGAGGCGATCCGATTCGCGGAGAACGAGTGTAGTGAGTATCCGCTCATCCTCCGGCGTTCGCGACGGCAGCGCCAACTGCTCGACGGCGCTCCTGATCGCGGCGAGCGGATTCTTTATCTCGTGGGCCATGGACGCGCCAAGTTCCGCGACGGCCTCCAGCCGCTCGGCACGGAGGGCCAGCCGCTCGATGTCGGTTTCGCGCAGGCGGAAGCGAGCCAGTTCTTCGGCGAGGGCTTCCCTGCCAGCGCCTTACTGACGCAACCTCGAAGCTATATAACCGCTTCCGAGCGCTACCACAGCGAAGACCGTGAGCTGCAGGAACATGCTAACGCCGGTATTTGCGTGGCGAACGAGGCCAGCCTCGGCCGCGTAGAGCAGGATGGCGAGGGCCGAAACGAGCGTGACACCACGCGCGGGGAGCAACAACGCGTTGATGGCTATTACGAGGATGTAAAGAGAAGCGAACTGGGACGAACTAGAGGTCCATGTCAGGTGGACGACGGCGGTCACCAGTATCAGGTCAAAGATCGCCTGGGCGTACAGGACCGTGAGCGCGATGGAGCGGCGGTAGACGTGGGTGTACAGGGCAGATGCCGCGGTGAACAGCATCGTCGCAGCGAAGACGAGCGACGCGATGAGCGTGTCCGCACGAGCCGCGTAGAGCCAGGCAGGGACAGCCGCTCCAAAAATCGTGGCCGCCACCGCCAGCCGTCCCAAATACAACCACCACAAAATGCGGCGGGTTGGGAGGCGCGCGGGAGCGGGCAGCGCGGACAAGGCCGGCAAGGAGCGGGGGCTGCGGTATTGCATTTTGCAATAGGGGGACGATGGGGCGGCGGAACGGCAACCCCGGAGCCCGCAGTTGTATCTTTCTAGCATGTCCTCAGATGTCAGTACCCTCAGCGTTGCAGGCCGGCTGGTTTGGATCGTTGCGTTGGTCGCTCTGAATGCTCTGTTCGCGGCTGCTGAGGCGGCGCTGGGAGTGCCCGGCGACGGGGAGGAAGGACGTGGGACGCCGACGACCGCGATGCGGATCGGGAGCTCGCTGGCCTCCGTGGGGCTCGGCCTAGCGGGCGGCGGTGTGTTGTTCGCGGTCGCGGTACTGCTGCATATCGTGTTGGGCGAAATCGTGCCACGCGCGATAGCTCGGGAGCATCCCGCCGCGACTCGGAGATACGTGGTCCCGGTGGTCACGTTTGTGGGGCGTGTAATCGCCCCGCTGGTCTGGATAGTGAATGCGATAGCCCGAGGAGTGGTACAACTGTTCGGAGTTACCGCAGCACTGGACAATCGTGTGTTGGCCCATTCGCCGGACGAGCTGCGCACTCTGGTGATGCATTCCCATGCGCAAGGTGAGCTGGAGGAGTCTGACCGCGCCATGTTGGCGGGCGTATTCGATTTTAAGCAAAAGCGTGCGCATGATGTAATGCGGCCGAGGACCGAGGTAGCGGCACTGGACATCGACGCTACGGAGGAAGAAGTGTGGCGGGTGCTGCGAACAGAGCGGTACTCGCGGTATCCGGTATATCGGGAGACGCTGGACGACGTGGTAGGCGTGTTCCTGGCCAAGGACCTGTGGCTGCGGGACGAAGCGGAAGGCGCCGGAGCGGACGAGCCATTTGAGCTGGCCCGATTTATTCGCGAGGCGCTGTACGTCCCGGATAGCAGGGCTGCCGAGCGGGTGCTGGACGATCTAAGGCGCACGCGAGCATACATGGCGGTGGTGTTGGACGAGTATGGCGGCACGGCAGGCATCATCACCGTGGAAGATCTCGTTGAAGAGGTGATGGGCGACATCGCGGACGAGTACGACATGGCTGCGCGCACGGCGCTGGAGATGAACGGAGTGCTCGAGCTAACCGGGACCCTATCGCTCATCGATGCGCGCTCGGACTACGGTCTGGACATCCCCGAGGGGGACTGGTCCACGCTCGGCGGGTTCGTGTTCTCAAGCATGGGCCGACTGCCGAAAGTGGGCGAACGAGTACGCATTCCCGGCGCCGCGCTCGAGGTGGTGGCGATGGATGGACGGCGTGTGGCGGCGTTGCGCGTATTGCGCGACACGAGCGACAGTATTGTCACAGCTGGCGCGCAAACGCATTAGCGGAGCGCTTTCGGTTGTGCCAGCGCGCTACGCGGCGCGGGCGTCGTGATGGCATTTTCCACCACGGCGATGTCGACCCGCAGTGACTGGTTGGGCACGGCCGTCGCGCGAATGGCGCGGTGCAGTGGTGTAAGTGATTCCTGAGGCAGCGTTAGCGGATCAATCTGAATCAGTACGGGCGCGTATGGCGCCACATCGCGCAGCTCGTATTCGCCGCTCGAATCGGCGAGTGCGCCGGCGCCTCCGCCTCCGGCGCGGATGTACGCGCCCGGCAGTGGCTGCTCGCCCGGATCGAAGCGATCGTTATGGTTGACATCGATATACACGGTGCCTTTGATTGATGCGCCGCCCAGGACGGCCGCGCGGCCCGTCGTGATCAGGCGTCGCTGGGCGTCGAGTAGAACGGAGCCGTCAAGCGTATACAGAG